>JBDSPT010000314.1:0-4741 GCA_039930205.1 Opitutus sp.
GCGCACCCATGCCTGCTGCCATCTGGACGGCGTGAGCACCGGAGTTACCCGCGCCCACGACCACGACATGGCCGGGCATCGTTCCCGGTATCCCTCCAAGCAGGACGCCAGAACCGCCGTGCTGAGACTGCAGAAAGTACGCCCCGATCTGAATCGATAGGCGGCCCGCGATTTGAGACATCGGTTTCAACAGCGGAAACTGTCCGTCTACGCCCTCGACCGTCTCATAGGAAATTCCAAGCACGCGTTTCTTCAGGAGAATTCTCGCCAGGTCAGCGCCGGCCGCGAGGTGAAGGTAAGTGAACAACGTCTGACCTTCGCGAAGGAGATCGTACTCCTCAGGCAGCGGTTCCTTTACCTTGAGGATAAGGTCAGAGTTCGCCCAGACCGATTCGGCCGATGATTCGAGACTCGCGCCAGCGTCGCGATACTCTGCATCCGTAAATCCGGCACTGATGCCGGCCGACTCCTGGATCACGACTTTCGCGCCAAGCTTCACCGAGCGGCGGCAGAGGTTGGGCGTCATCGAAACGCGAGTTTCGCCGATCTTAATCTCTTTAGGCACTCCGATTTGCATGGGCTTTATGACGCGCGAATACGCTCCACATGCAATGCTCCAAGCGCACCCCCGCCGCCCTAACGAACCGGACGTTAGAGCATTTCAAATGACAAGGTGGCCGACTGCCTGCCGTCGCGCGAAGCGTTGCGACAAAGCAATCCAACTGGATCGCCACGGCGCGCTTCGCGCACCTCGCGATGAAAATGAAGGGACCTCCGGCAACCCTTTAAGTTAAATGGCTCTAGAGCTTTTTTTGCTGAGCCACCCAAGCTCGCACCTGGCTGTCCAACACACTTAACGGAACGGCACCGTTCTTCAGGACCTCGTCATGGAAAACCCGTACGTCGAATTTCGGCCCGAGTTCTTTGGTCGCGAACGCTCGGAGTTCCTTGATCTTCAGCTCGCCCAGTTTGTACGCGAGAGCCTGGGCGGGCATCACGATGTAGCGGTCAATCTCTACGACGATGTCGTGCTCGTTTTTTCCCGCGTTCGCCTTGAAATAGTCGATCGCCTGCTGCCGCGTCCAACCGAACGCGTGCATTCCCGTGTCGACCACGAGTCGGACCGCCCGCCACATCTCGTACGTGAGCTGGCCGAACTTTGCGTACGGATCGGTGTAGAAGCCCAGTTCGTCGCCCAAGCTTTCTGCATACAGCCCCCAGCCTTCCACGAACGCGGTGTACCCACCGAAGCGACGGAAAGCGGGGAGTTCACCCATCTCTTGGGCCAACGAAATCTGCAGATGATGACCTGGAACGGATTCATGCAGCGTGAGTGGCTCCATCTCCCACTTCGGACGCGTGTTCAAAGCGTAGGTGTTCGCAAAAAAGACGCCTGGCCTCCCGGTACTCGCCGCTCCAGGATTATAATAAGCCGTCGTTTGAGATTTCTCAGCGTAGCTTGGCACGGGGGAAACGCCATACGTCGTACGCGGCAACGTGCGAAACAGCTTCATCAGTTGCGGATCGATTCGCTTGGCGATGTCGCGGTAGGCACGCAGCAGCTCGTTCGCGTCAGTGTAATAGAATTTTGGATCCGTGCGAAGGTGGGTAAAAAAATCTTCCATCGATCCGTTAAATCCGGTGAGTGCTTTTATACGCTCCATCTCCGCCCTGATGCGTTTCACCTCAGAGAGTCCGAGTTCATGAATCTGCTTCGCGGTCAGATCCGTCGAGGTTTGCACCTTGGTCGACCACGCGTACCAAGCCGCGCCGTTAGGCATGTTCGAGAGTCCGATGGTTGCGCGCGCTGCCGGAATGTACTGCTCCGTTAAAAACCGATGCAGTTCGAGGTATGCTGGTTTCAGTGCGGCCGAATAGAGTCTGGACGCCTCCGCCCGCAGTCGCAGCGCATCCTCGCCTGAGATCGTGGACGGCAACTCCACGAATCCAGCGAGCAGGGCGCTTTTCATCGGGTCGTCGGGAACCTGGTTCAAGACTTGGGCAGGCACATCTCGCAGAGTGATCTGCGGCGGAGTAACGCCCCGCTTCATCCCCTCTTCGAGCAGGGCGGTTGCCTGGGTAATGGCGGCCGGGAGGGCGCGCAGTCTGGCCAACTCGCGTTCGTAATCCGCCGCCGTCGCAGTCGACATCGCACTCAGCACCTGCGCCGCGTCTTGCTGCAAGCCTGCGAGCTGCGTGATCTGCAGCAGTTGCAATGGATACGCGAGGCCCTCGATTTTTTCCTCCCCTTGCCGCTTGAAAAGATCGTAACTGATCTGATCAGCCGAACTCAGTCGCGAGCGGTCGATCGTGGCCAGGATCGTGAGTGGACGAGGAGCGAACGTCTTCCGCTCAGCAATCGCAGCCTGCGAGTTATCCGTCCACTTGTCCTCATAGCCCGGAAATCCGAAGTAGGTGGCGGATTCCGGAGAAACGGCCATCTCATAGGCCCAGTCTGCCTCAAACAATTCTCGCAGGCGGTCGGATTCCGATGACTTACCTTTTGATGCCACGATCGCCTGATATCTTGCATCGAAATCATCTGCTTTGCTCACCGCCACGATGAGCAGTGCACCGGCAAAAAAGACGCGAACGAGCTTTAGCATGGCGCGATGATTTCCATGCCGGTCTCCGGCGCAATCTCGCACTCCTTCCCAGGGGAAACCTGCAGTCTCGGCCCGTCCACCATCTGCACCGTAGGAGCAGAAGTCGCAGCAACAGCTTCGGACGAAGCTCGCGTTGACCGAAACGGGCGGCCATTTCCGCTGCGTGGCCAAGACTCAGAGCATCATTGCCGCCTGTTCGGAAAATCGCGTCATCGGACGCGACGGCAGGCTGCCGTGGCGAATTGCGGAAGACTGGGATTTTTTCCGGACAACCACGACGGGTGCGGTGGTCGTGCTGGGCCGGGTGAGCTTCCTCTCATGGACGAGCCTGTTGAAGGAGGACCGGGAAGCGATTGTGGTGACCCGCGATTCCCAGCTCTCGAGTGCGCGCGTCAAAACCGCGGCGTCGCTCAGTGACGCGCTCCAACTTGCAGAAGCTGGGCCTCGCCCTGTCTTCATCTGCGGTGGCGAAACGGTATTCCAGGAAGCGATCCGGCTTCCCCAAGTCGCCAAACTTTATCTGACGCACATTCACGCCACGATTGTCGGCGATCGCTACTTTCCCGAATGGCGACGCGAGTTCCCGCGAGTGTTGGAAACACGCGAGAGCGCGGATCAGAACTTTCGATACACGTTCTGCGTTCTGGGACGCGAAGGAACCGTTGCCAGACACTAGGTCGTAACCCTGCAATCGAGATCGAAGAATCCTTATGGCATCGACTGTGAGACAGATGGCCGGCGCGCCCACCGCGCTGCCACCGTCTCACGACGGTTGCGACTCCGACTTCATGCATCCGGCCAAGTTCTCTGCCACGAGAGCTTGATCGTAGTCGCGAAGCTGAACGCTCGATGGCGACGTTTTCGGCGACCGAGTTCCTGACGCTTTCCGTTCCGCCCAACCTGCACCGACGGAGACGGCGCCAACCGCGGCGAGTCCAGAACCATGAGGATGGTTTCGGTGCCCATGGGAGGAGGAGCGAGGCACAATCGTAGTACACTCACTTCGCCAGGTTATGCGACGACCTCCTGCAGCCCAGCTCAGGCAGCCACGCGAGCACCGCCTGCCCTGCAGGTGGAGCTCAGCTCACTCCATCCGAACCCGAGCTCGATAAAACGCCTCGCACTTCGCGTAAATTTCACGTGGTGAATTCATCGTCATCGCCTCGACGGCGAGTGCACGGGCGTCAGCCATCGTCATCGCCCGCACGATGTACTTCACCGCGGGAATCCAGGACGGCGCCATGCTCAAGCAATCAACCCCCAAGCCGAGTAACAGCGGCGCGAATACCGGATCGCCCGCGACTTCGCCGCAGACGCTCACGGGCAAATTGCCCTTATGCCCGCCTTCGATGATCCGCTGCAACATCCGTAGAACCGCGCAGTGCGTCGGCTCATAGAGGTGCGCGATACGATCGTTCACCCGATCGATCGCGAGCAGGTACTGAATCAGATCGTTCGTGCCGATGCTAAAGAACGCGCAGTCGGGTGCGAGCAGGTCGACCGTCATGGCCGCGCTGGGCACCTCGATCATGGCTCCGACTTCGATATCCTCATCGAACGGCAGCCCGCGCGCCTTGAGTTCGGCCATGCACTCACCCAGCACCGCGTTGGCGCGAGCCAGTTCTTCGTGCCCGCTGATCATCGGGTACATCATCTTCACTTTGCCATAGGCGCTCGCCATCAGGATCGCGCGGAGCTGGTCCTTGAAAATCTCCTGGTGCTCCAGACAAAAGCGGATCGCCCGGAAACCCATGAACGGATTGTTCTCCTTCGGAAACAGGTCCGGATTACCCGCCATCGGTTTGTCTCCGCCCAAGTCAAGTGTGCGAATGACCACCGGGTACGGCGCGACTCCTTCAGCGACGGCTTTGTAAACGAGAAACTGTTCCTGCTCAGTGGGGATTCGAGCCGCGTTGAGGAAAATATACTCGGTGCGAAACAGTCCGACACCCTCCGCATTGTAATCACGCACCAGTTTCACTTCTTCTGATTTCTCAATATTGGCCATCAGAGGGACCGCCACACCATCCAACGTGATCGCCGGTTGCTGATTCGCCTTAAGGAGCCGATTCTCGAACGTTTTCTTCTGCTCCTGGATTTTGCCGTAGCGGAAGAGCGTGCTCTCCGAAGGGTTG
>JBDSPT010000315.1:0-11783 GCA_039930205.1 Opitutus sp.
CAGACCCACCGAGGTCCACCACGCCGCCACGAGCAGAAAATTTTCCCGTTGCGGATAGTCCGCAAACACCGTGCCGGCCAGCCTCGCGTCCGCTGGCTGAAACTCCGTGTCGACGACCGAGCCTTCAGGCAGCGGACGATCAAACTTCTGCGCGAACCGCTGAACGGAGGAGCCAAGAAAGACCGAGCTTCGCCGAGAGTTGTCGGACGTTCTCTTCCCGATCCGGCGATGCTGCCCGCCCTTCGCCACCGTCCGCACGATCAGATTCCACTTCGCTCCGAAATACGTTTCGAGCGTGGGGTGACGCTCGAGATGATCCTCGGCAAAATTGGTCCACAGCGTCGCGTCAGCGTGAAAGTCTTTCATCGTCTCCGCCTGAAACGAGCTCACTTCGCACACCGCAATCGACTCCGTCGTTCCGCCTGCGGTTTCGGCGACCAGTTGCGCGAATGAATGCCCGACGTTGCCCGTCGCCTGCGCCTGAAGCCCGATCGTCTTCAATGCATGTGTGATGAACTCCGTGACCGTCGTTTTCCCATTGGTGCCCGTGACGGCGACCACGCTGCCACGCCAAAACAATGAAGCGAAATCGAGTTCACCGCGACACTCCGCGCCCGCGGCACGCGCGAGCGTCAGCCACGGATGCTCCGGCGGAAACCCAGGCGAGAACACGACGAGCCGATGCGCGCGCGCCGCTTTGGCAGTAAACGCCACGCTCTTCTGATCGTAGATGACACTGCCGACGCCGAGATCCGCCAGCACGGAACACACGCCCGCTCCACTCACGCCGCCGCCCAAAATCGCGACGGGCTGCGTCAGCAGCGACTCGAGAATTTTGGGTGTGGTGAGCGACATCGGGTCAGAGTGATATTCGGCCAGCGTCAGCGAAGTTTTAGCGTCGCCAAACCCGCCAGGGCACAACCGAGTGACAACACCCAGAAACGCAGCACGACTTTCGTTTCCGGCCAGCCCTTTTTTTGAAAATGATGATGGATCGGTGCCATCAGGAAAACCCGCCGGCCGACCCCGAAACGACGCTTGGTGATTTTGAACCAACCGATCTGCACCACGACCGAGAGCAGTTCTGCCACAAACACGCCTCCGACAATTACGAGGGTGAACGGCTGATGGATCATAAACGCCATGACGCCGATCAGACCTCCGAGCGCGAGGGATCCGGTATCACCCATGAACACCTCCGCCGGATGCGAATTGTACCACAGGAACGCCATGCATCCGCCGATGAGCGCGCCGCAGATCACGGTCAGCTCACCTGTCCCCGGCACGTGACTCATCAACAGATATTCGGAGATGAGAATATTTCCCGCGGCGTATGCCATGATTCCAAACACGAGCGCGACCGAGATCGTGCAACCGACTGCCAGTCCATCCAGACCGTCGGTGAAGTTGATCGCGTTGCTGAAGCCAACGATCCAGAGATACAGCAGCGCCAACAGCAGCCACCACGGCATTTGTTGGACGATCGGATACTTCAGAAATGGAATCCACAGCTCGCGGATTTTCCCCGCGCTGGCCGGATGATACAGCAGCAGGCCCAATGCAACGACGGCGGCAAGCGACTGCCAGCCAATTTTCTCCCACGATGAGATTCCGTCGCGGTTTTTGTGCACCACTTTCAGATAATCGTCCCGCCAGCCCGGCACCGTCAGTGCAGCGTACACGAACAAACTCACGAACACCCAAATGTTCGGACCAGCCCACAACACTGAGCTGAGAAAAACCGAAAGGAAAATAATCAGCCCGCCCATCGTCGGCGTGTGCTTCTTATCGAAGTACGTCGCACCGAGCGCGCCCGTCCGGTCGTCGATGTAACCGTGGCCAAACTTCAGTTCGCGAAAACGCGCGATCAGTCGCGGCGCAATGACAAACCCGATCACCAGCGCCGTGATGGCGGCGAGCAACGTGCGCACCGTGATGTAGCGCAACAAGCGGAGCGGTCCAAAATAATCCTGATAGTCAGCAAGCAGACTCAACATGAGAAATCGTCCAATAGGCGCACTGCGCAATCCATCGCCGCGTACAGCTGTGTCACCGTTGATACGTCGGTGTTCAGTAAAAGATTCCGGTGCGCACGCCCGGCTTTCTTCCGCGGCTTCACGCGTGAACCTCCGCGCTTTTTGAACCCAGCGCTTTCTCCAGCTGGTAACGACGACTGCCTTTGACGAAGACCGCACCTTTCCATCGCGAGATTTTTTCCGCGATCGGCTCGAGCGCTTCCACCACGGCGATCTGCTCCGGCCGGCTGCCATTATCCAACGCGCCGGTCTGCACGGCCGCAGCTTGATCACCGATCACCACCAAGGAATCCTGCGCCCGCAATCGCAGCGTCCGACCGAGTGCGCGATGAAACATTTCCGCTTCGCAGCCCAATTCCTCCATTCCACCCAACACAAAAAGTCTCGGTTGTTCCGCCGGCGCCACCGCGTAAAACGCATCCAACGCATCGGCCATCGATGCTGGATTCGCGTTGTAGCAATCCAGATAGAACAGCCGGCCGTCCTCTTCACGCAGTTCGCCCCGCAATTTTGCCGGCTGCCAGTCGGCCAATCGCGCCTGGATGTCTTCGCGACTCACTCCGAGCCATAACGCACTACAGATTGCCAGCACCGCATTCTGCGCCATCCCATCGGAGACACGCCGAAATGTGAACACGAGTGGCGGAGGCATTCCGTACGCCACCGATACTGCGGTCGAATCACCGCGCTGCGTGATCGCGAAATACACTTTGTTCTCCTCCGGCTCCGAAGGACGAATCACCTCCGCCGGTTCCAGGATCATCTGGCGTCCTCGCAGCTCTCGGAACGCCGCGAAATCCGCGCACGCCTTGGGATAGATCGCAACGCCGTCACTTCGCACTGCAGCCGGCAGAACGGCTTTCTCGATCGCGACGCCTCCCAGTCCTCCGAGTTCCGCGGTGTGCGCCGGCGCGACGAGTGTGATCACCGCAACATCGGGTTCGATCATCGCCGCAAGTGGCGCCATCTCCCGCGGCGCGCTAATCCCCGCCTCCACCACGGCATACCGATGCACCTGCGGATCCAACCGCGTCAACGTGAGCGGCACGCCGAGATGATTGTTGAGATTTCCCTCCGTGGCCAAAACGCCTCCGGCACTTCCGCCCAAGAGCAGCGCCAGAAGATTCTTCGTCGAAGTCTTTCCTGCGCTCCCTGAAATTCCAATTACTGGCCCGGTGAACGTCAGCCGGTGCTCTCGCGCGATCGCCTGGAACGCACTCAGCGGATCTGGCACCACGAGCTGCGGGAGCTTGAGCCGCAGGTCAGGCGACGAGACCACCGCCGCACTCGCACCGGCCGCATCGGCCGCGGCAAGAAAATCATGGCCGTCGCCCCTGTCGGTTTTGATCGCGACAAAAACCTGGCCGGAACGGAGCTGACGCGTATCGATCGAAAAGCCCAAAAGCGGCAAGACCGGCTGCGCCGTCCAACGGCCGCCGGTCCACGCCGCGAGCAGTGCTGGCGGAAACTCAGGCATGCCGAGACGAGGCACGGCCCTCGTGGATCACCGGGCGCAAGGGCAACACTGCGAGCACGAGCGGCAGTACTTGCGGTCGACCCTCGTTGCTCGTCGATCCGCGCAACGCCCGAGCGGCGCCCGCAAGACGACGGTTGACCTGCTGACTGTGTTCGTAGTTTCCGGACGAGGCAAAGGGAGTGGTATTGGCGTTCATGAGTGTTTGAGCGTTTTGATGCCGATGAGTTCGCGGACGACCTGGCGGTCGTCGAAAGGAGTGACGGTATCCGCAAATTCCTGATAGCTCTCGTGGCCCTTGCCGGCGATGAGCAGGCAGTCACCCGCTTTTGCCGCGTCCAGCGCGAGACTGATCGCACGTCGGCGATCCTCCACCCACGCGATCTTCTCCGGCGCAGTCGCACCGGCGCGCATGTCGTCGAAAATCTGCGTCAACGTTTCGGACCGGGGATTGTCCGCCGTCGCGAATGCGAAGTCGGCAAACTCCTGCACGGCCTTCACCATCAGCGGTCGCTTGGACCGATCGCGGTTTCCTCCGCAGCCAAAGACCACCAGCAGGCGGCCCGGCGTGATCGCCCGCAACATGCCCAAGGCGTTGCGCAGTGCGTCGTCGGTGTGTGCGTAGTCGACCAATACATTAAAGTTCTGACCTTCCTCGATTCGCTCCATCCGACCGGGCACGCCTTTGAAACCGCGCAATCGGGACAAAAATACGAACGGGTCGCGACCAAGCCCCCAGGCTGTGGCGATCGCCGCCAGGATGTTGCTCACAGTATAGCGACCGATCATCGGCGAATCGACGTCCATGCTGCCATTCGGCCAGACCAGTCGGAAGGTCGTGTTCTTGAAGTTCAGAGCAACATTCTCAGCCCGAACATCGGCCCGCGGGCTCTCCCCGAAGGTCACGAGTTTGAGCCGCGTTTCCTTGAGCTCACTGGAGATTTGATCGGCGAGTTTCTCCCCATAACTGTCGTCGAGATTGACCACGGCGACTTTCGGGGCCGGACCGGTCCCCCCCGAGAACAGGCGCTTCTTCACTTCGAAATAGGACTCAATCGTCTTGTGATAGTCGAGATGGTCGCGCGTCAGATTCGTGAATACGGCGGCGCCGAATTGCAAACCGGCGACGCGTTGCTGGTCGATTCCGTGCGAGCTCACTTCCATCACCGCCTGACGGCATCCGGCATCCCGCATTTGCGCCATCATCCCGTAGATGTCGAGCGACTCGGGCGTCGTGCGGTAGGAAGGCACCGTACGTGCTCCGAGATCGTAGTTGATCGTGCCGATCAGACCGACGCGCTGGTCGCTGTTGAGAAAATGCTTCAGGAGGTGCGTGACGGTGGTCTTGCCGTTGGTGCCGGTAATGCCGACGACCGTCAGGTCACGATCTGGAAATTTGTAGTAACGCTGGGCAACCTTCGCGAGCGATGCACGCGCGTCGGCCACCTGGATGAACGTCACCCGCGCCGGCGGAAGCGCCGGCATCTTTTGCGTTACGATGGCCACGGCCCCACGATTGACCGCTTCATCGATAAACGAAGTCCCGTCCGCCCGCAGACCTGGTAGCGCGAAAAACAGCGTGCCCGGAACCACCCGACGACTATCGAGCACGAGGCCGGAGATCGGTCGATCAAGACTGCCTTTGACGGCGAGGATTTCGCCATCGCCGAAGTAGTCGGAAAGTTTGGGAGCCATTTTGAAGACGCGATTGCGAACGAGATTCTCCTCACGAGTCCGCGGTGCAGGCCGCGGCGCGAAGGCGTGAATCAATGAGTAGTTTTGCGAAAGATAACCGATCACTGGCGAGCTCCTCCCATGACAATGCTGTTGGTGCCCGCCGTTGAGTAGACGGGCTTGATGTCGAGATACTGGATGAGTTGCTCACCGATGCGTTTGAACGAGGGAGCGGCCACACTGCCGCCTGACGCATAGCTCCCCGTCACCGACGTAGCGTCGTCGATAAACACGGAGATCGCAACTTGCGGCCGGCTCGCGGGAAAAAACCCGACGAAGGAAGCCACGTGGTGATGATTGGAATACCGACCGTCGATGATCTTTTGCGTCGATCCGGTCTTACCCGCGACTTCGTAGTCGGGAATGGCGGCCGCCCGGCCGGTTCCTTCGATCGGAACGCCTTTGAGCAATTTGCACATCGTTGCCGCCGTCTGCTCCGTCATCACTCGATGCTTTACGACCGTGGTGTACCGATAGGCCACTTCGCCCCGGGCGTCGGAGATCTGCTTGATGATCTGCGGCCGGAGGAGGACTCCTCCGCTGGCAATCACGCCCATCGCCATGTGCATCTGCAAGGGGGTTGCGGCCACGGAGTGTCCCATCGGCATGCGGGTGATGGTCAGTCCGTCCCACTTTTCCGGTGGGGCCATCATCCCCGGGATTTCTCCTCCGACCGGAAACCCGGTGACCTGACCAAAACCGAAGGCCCGGGCGTAGTCATAAAATCGCTTCTCCCCCAGCAGCATGGCAAGTTGAGCCGCACCGCGGTTGCTCGACTTCGAAATGATCTGTGCGACGGCCAGCGGCTCCGTGAAGTGGTGATCCTCTCCGGGTAGGTTGCGCGGGCGGCCGCGATAATCGATCTGCGTGATCGAGCAGTCGAACGTGGTCGCCGGGTTGACGAGGTTTTCATTCAGCGCTCCCGATGCGGCCACGATCTTGAACGTCGAGCCCGGCTCGTAGATGTCCGCCACCGCGATGTTACGCATCATCCCCTGATCCGCCTTCGAGAGCTTGCCGTACTCGTTCAAGTTGAAAGACGGATAATTCGCCAGGCCCAGAATGAATCCGGTGCGCGGATCACTCACGATGATCGTCGCTTTCTGCGGTTTATATGTGGTGGCGATCTCCTGGAGCTCTTCCTCGAGGATGTGTTGCACCGTCGCGTCGAGTGAGAGCGTCACGGAATATCCGTCGGCGGCGGTCACGGCGCGGGTCCGGAATTGGGCCACCTCGCGGCCCTTCCCATCCCGCTCTCCTTCCCTCCAGCCATCGCGGCCGTGCAGGTAAAAATCCGCATACGCCTCGATTCCGGCCGCCGCCTCGCCCGCCTTGTTTACATATCCAACAACGTGTGACGCGAGAGAGTTGTGCGGATAGGCGCGACGATAGACCCGGCTGCCATAAACGCCCTTGATGCCGAGAGCATCGATCTTGGCGTACGTGGTTTCGCTGATCGACTCGTGAAGCCTGGCCCAACGAATCAAGCGTTCGCCGTTTACTCCAACGCGCTCGTCGAGTTGCATGTCGTCGTCGGGCGAAACGGGTTTTTCGGCAATTTCGGCAGCGCCCAGGGTCGAGCTGAACAAAGGCAGGCTACTGGTCTCCGCGGCGTTGCCGGACTCGGGCGGCACGATCGGCGCCGGCCGGGTCTTCTTCTCCAAAATCCGTTTCAGCTCCGGGAAAGACATCTCGATGAGCGCGGCGAGTTCCGGCCATTTCTTTTCATCCTCGGGACGCAGCGATTGTGGATCCACCCCCAGCACGATCATCGAGCGGCTGGTTGCCAGGATGTTGCCCCGCGTATCCAGAATGTCACCGCGCCGGGCGCTCTCCGGAATGATTTGCCGCCGCGCTTTCTCCACGACGCGGACCAACTCGTCGCGATCGATCACGTGCAGGAACACGAGGCGTGTTCCGAGCGCGCAAAAGCATCCGATGACCCCGGTGGCCAGCAGGATGATGCGATAGTTGGAGGCGAAACCCTTGGACATCGTCAGCGGCGGAGCGCGAGGGGAAAGGCCACAGTCGCGGCGCGATCGCCGAACAACGCGCGATTGCGTTTCGATGCGAGCCGCATGACCGGGTCTTCGGTCACGTGGACGATCTGCGCCTGGTTCGGCAACACGAGACCGAGGTTCCACTCGGTGTTTCGTCGGAGCAGCACGTTCGCGTCGCGTTCGCTTTCAGCTGCGGCGGTTGCCTCCGCGAGATAGCGGTCAACGGCTGACAGGCGCGCATCGAGCTGCTTCGTCGTGTTCGCCGTGAGCGAAATTTGATGGCGCATCCAGACGGTCCCGAGACCGATCGAACCGCTGAAACAAATCATCACCAGCGTGTAAACGAGGAGATGGTTGATAAATCCGGGGGAGGAAGAGGCTTTCATCGAGCTTTCGGAGGGTGGGGTGATTCAGAGCCGCCGGAGCGCGCGAAGTTTGGCGGACCGGCTGCGGGGGTTTTGGGCAATTTCGTCCTCCTGCGGAGTGACGGGGCGACGGGTGAGCGGCTCGGCGAGCTTCACGCGGAAATCTTGCGGCCGGGAATCATTCTCGCTCTCCGGCTGGCCGCACATGCGCCGGAAGAACTGTTTCGCTGGTCGATCCTCGAGGGAATGGAAACTGATGACGCACAGCACTCCGCCGGCCTGACCGGGCGGTGGGTTCGAACGGGCGAGTTTCGCGAACGCTGCAGGCAACGCGCGCTCGATCGCACCGATCTCGTCGTTGACCGCGATTCGAATGCCCTGGAAAGAACGCGTCGCAGGATGGATCTTCGACGCATGGCGGTCACGCGCGGGTATCGCATCGGCAATTACGGAAGCCAGCGACGCGGTCCGGGCCAGGGCTCCGGTTCCCCGGGCCGCCATCAGCGCGCGGACGACGCGGCGCCAGTTCTGTTCTTCGCCGTACTCGCGCACGGCCCGGACCACCATCTCCTCACTCGCCGTCTCCAACCACACGCTCGCCGGCACCCCACTTCGAGGGTCCATGCGCATGTCGGCGGGGGCATCATTGCGGAAAGAGAAGCCGCGCTCGACTTCATCCAACTGGAACGACGACACGCCGAAATCGAACAGGATGCCGTCGAAGTTGTCGTGCGAGAGTTCCGCCAGGCGGCTGAAGTCTGAATCGATGAGGGCAAAGCGTTCACCGAATTCCGCCTGCAGTGGAGCAGCTCGTTCGGCCGCCGCCGGATCGCGATCGATTGCTATGACCGTGACGTTCTCGGCCGCGTTCAGGATCGCGCGGCTGTGACCGCCACCGCCAAACGTGCCGTCGAGATAGCGACCGCCCGTCCGCGGAGCTAGAAACTCCAGCACCTTGCGGAGCAGAACAGGTTGGTGACCGGGAGTCATGGTGATCGACGACTCCGGCTCAACGAGCACGCTGCTCATTGTCGGACTTTCTTTCCCCAGGGGGACTCTTCACCACCACCCGGAACACAAGACTGTCGCGCACTCGCGCTCCCGCTCCATTCGCCCTCCACTGTGGGGTCGGCGCAACATCAACCCGCGGAAACGCCGGCTCGACCGTGAATGACGCCGGCTTTTTGGCCTGAACAACGAGTTTGGAAGCTCCGCGGTTCATCGTCAGATTCCCATGCGGCGCATCAGATCGCCGAAATTTTCACCCGATGTGCGCGTTTCGACTTTCTGCCAGCGCTCGGGCGAGTAGATATTGAACTTCGTCAGCGAGCCGACGAGCACGGCGTCACGCTTGAGGCCGGCATGCTCCAGCAGCGCATCCTCAAGCCCGATACGGCCGGATTTATCAAAGGAGAACGTTTGGGTCTGCGCGAAGAATCGGGCCGCGAAATCCTGGCCAGCACCGTCGCTCAGCGCGACCTGGGCAATTTTGGCATGAAGCTTTTCCACTTCGGCCGGCGGCAACACCGCCACGTAACCGTCGGGATGTGGCGTCGCTAAAAACGTGTCCTCGCCTTCGTGCGCATAGCGCCACGCCGACGGAATCGTGAGTCGAAACTTGTCGTCGAGGGTGTGCCTGAAAAGGCCGGTGTAAAAAGCTTTGCCGGGTTGCGCCATTTGCTCGGGAACGCGAGGCGCCCCAAAGTGCCCCATTTCGTCCCAATTTACCCCACTGAGGTCAAGCCAAGAGCCGCCTCAAACCACGATTTGTTATTCACATTCGGCGTTTAGCGTAGCTGGCGATCCGGAAAGCGCCTGACAGGGGATCATCCCACCGAAATGCGTTCCGACCCGGGGATTCCCCTCTTGGATCAGTGCCGTACGATCGCCACGAAGTTGCCGCAGAATGTCTCCCGCATTCATCACGTTTCGGACCTCAAAAGTCTTCCGCGTTTAGGAAACGTAAAAATCCCGAACGCCTCAGTGGACTCGCGTCCAGCGCGCGGAACCGCTGGGCCACAGGTGTCGTCCCTGCCAGCGTCATCACATGTTGAGCAGCCAGTCCCGCCCGCGCCCGAGACCACTACCCCCCCTGCGCTACCGAACGCGGGATTTCCGTCGTGTCTTCACCGTGGGATGTTCGACCTGGGCAGCTCGCTCGCGAGCGCAGGAGCGTCGGCCAGCGGACTCCCTACGAAGGCATCGTGCTTTCCAATTTAACCTCAAGGTATCTGTCCGACTGAATCGTCGCGGCTAAGACGAAGAGCCACATTGGTCGGCGCGCGCTTGGCAAAAGGTCGAGCGCGCGATGTCATTGCGACACGTGAGCGTCCTGTTCCTTGCTGATTCGCAATCCCTCCCTTTGCTAACGACATGGAAACAAGCGTCCGGATCCTCGCATTCTCCGCCAGCGCACGCCGCGAATCACTCAACCGAAAACTGCTGGCGATCGCGGTGCAGTGCACGCGTGACGCCGGAGCGGAGGTGACGCTGCTCGACCTTAACGACTACACGCTCCCCCTGTATCACGGCGACCTGGAAGACACCGAGGGACTCCCGGCGAACGCAGCGAAACTCATTGAACTGATCTCACAGCACCAAGGGCTGTTGATCGCATCACCCGAGTACAACTCGATGATCACGCCCCTCCTCAAGAACACGCTCGACTGGTGCACGCGGTCGGATGCAGATCCGTTTCCCGGAAAAGTTGCGGCAGTCGTTTCCGCATCTCCGGGAGCGTTAGGCGGCATCCGCTCTCTTCAACTCGCACAACAACTTCTCCTGAAACTCGGCTGCCACATCGTGCCGATGCAGACGATGCTTCCGCGAGCCGACAAAGCGTTCGATACGGCAGGACAGCTGACCGATCCGCGCGCGCTGAAAAATGTTCAGGCACTCGGAAAAGCCTTGGTCGAGCTCACGCGCAAACTCTCCGCGTAGCACGTAAGTCGTCCCAGGCCGCATCCATTCAGTCGGGAGTAGCCACCGTCGTGAGACGGTGCAGACGCGGCGGGGCGCGCCGGTCATCGGTCTCACGATCGATGCTACAACGATTCTGCGATCGCGACTGCATTGTTCCGGCTAAGCTGAGTTCGACCTTTAATCGAATAGCCGGCGCGTTGACGATTTCGCATCTGGAACCGCGTTAAATCTGACGAGTCGCGGTGATCGAAATCGCGAATTTGACGTGAGTGGTTTCGTTATGAGCATCGCCCTACCCTCATGACACTTCATTCGCTCTGCCAGCCGATCGCACTCACGTCCCTTCTCCTGCTTTGTTTCGCGCTCCAGATGAGTGCAGCGGAAGTCATCCCTCCTGCCCCCGCGTCCGCTGCGGCTGCCGGACCGGCGAATCCCAACCATCTCGGAACCGATGCGAACGGAAATCCCCTCCGCCGGGCACCGCGCACCGGACACATCTCGAACTACGATGAGGCAAAGGTCGGCCATTACACTCTGCCCGATCCCCTCGTGTCCGCCAGCGGCGAGCGCGTCACCAATTCGGATACGTGGTTTCGTGCGCGCCGACCTGAGATCCTCAACCTCTACCAAACCGAAATCTACGGCCGCGTCCCGAACCAGACGCCTCGCGTCCGGTTCGAAAATGTTCTAAGCGAAACCATCTCGCTGAGCGGCGCGAAGGCACTCCATCGGCATGCCATCGTTCACATCGGCGACGGCGCAAACGCCGTGAAGGTGAACGTGCACACCTATTTGCCACCAGCATCGGGCCAACCGGTTCCGCTCCTTCTCCACGTCACGTTCGGCACCAATACCGTTAACTCTCCGACCACGCCGCCCACTGACGGCCCGCCCAAACGCCCGTCAGAAGCCGGACCTGTCGCTGACATGCTCACTCGCGGTTTCGGTTACGCCCTCGTCCGCTATACGGAGATCCAGCCCGACAACCCGACGACTCACTCATCCGGGGTGCAAGCGCTCTCCTATTTACCCGGCCAGACCAAACCTGCGGACAATGAATGGGGCACGATCGCGGCGTGGTCTTGGGGATTAAGCCGTGTCCTCGATTTTCTCGCGACCGATTCTGCCGTCGACGCTCAACGCGTCGCGTTGATCGGACATTCGCGGTTGGGCAAAGCGGTTCTGTGGGCCGGTGCGTCTGATCCGCGCTTCGCCCTCATCTTTTCGAGCTGTGCCGGCGAAATGGGCTCCG
>JBDSPT010000316.1:0-9104 GCA_039930205.1 Opitutus sp.
TCAACCCCACGCTGCCGAAATTCCGCCTCTACCTCGGAAGCGATCGCGGGATTGTCCTTCGGCTTTTTGTTCTTTTTGAAAAGGTTGCAGCCTGTAACTGAAAAGGTGGCCACCATGGCGGCGCAAAGAACAAGCAATGACTTCAGCTTCATATAAGTGAACCGATCAAAGTAGGCAGTCTTCGCTCCGACCGCGAGTGAAACTTTTTCATTTCAGAATTTGTGGCAACCTACACTGTCTATTCAGCATGAGTGATGTTCCTCCCCCTTCATTGCGTCTCAAACCGCGCACTCGAGTGGACGGAGAGGGTCCAGCCGTGACTGACGTCGAGGCTCCAGCATCAAGCGTTGCCGAGACTGCGAGCGACTCAGCTGAATCTCCGAAACTTCGGCTTCGGCCAAAACTGGATCTGAGCTCCGTAACGCCCGTATCCGAGAGTCCGGACGCCCTGCAGCCTCAGATTGACACGCCGCCCGTGA
This sequence comes from Opitutus sp., assembly GCA_039930205.1. Lineage (GTDB taxonomy): Bacteria > Verrucomicrobiota > Verrucomicrobiia > Opitutales > Opitutaceae > Opitutus. Next base: position 480 of record JBDSPT010000316.1, read on the forward strand.
AGGCAACGTTCGCGCTTAAGCCGCGAATAAATCCAGAGCAGATCAAAACATTGCCTGACACGATCCCTGCCGTCTTCCCCTCGCCTCCTTCTGCTGCCGCGGTCGAACCCCCGAAGTTCAAGCTGAAGGAAAAGGCGTTGGCTGATACGACTCAGCCAACTCCTTCGCCGAGCGCCAGAGCAAACCCTGCGACTTCCTTTCCGCCTCCATCCCCTTCGCCCTCCTCTGGCGGTTCGGGTACGATTCCGCCGATCCTGGTCGCTGAACCGCCAGCTCCGAAGACGCCTGTGTCATTTCCGCCTCCCGTTCCCAAACTCAACAGCAAGAAAATCGTCGACGACACAGAGGACGATGCCGCGCCCGGAAAATCTTCGGCTAAAGTCGCGGTTTACGTTTTGGTTCTGCTGCTCATCGGCGGTGGCGGTTTTGCGTACCTGAAACTCAAACCGAAAGCCGCTTCGGCAACTCCCGTTGCAAGCGAGACTCCAAAACGCCCATCGACCCCTTCGGCCACACTCAACGAACTTTCCACCGTCCCCGCTCGCGCCATCAATAAGGCGAAAGAGACCATCGCAACTGTCGAAGCGACAGAGCACGGAAACGTCGATGCCGTCGTTGGAGAAGCCGTTTTTCAGCGGCATCCAAAACCTGCGCCAACGCCGGTCGCAAAACCCGTGGTGACGTCGACCACGGAGCTCGCTCCGGGTATCAAAGCAACAACTACCGCGATGGACAACGTCGGCGGAGATGCTTCGCCTGAATTCAGGACGTGGGTGGCACAAGCGCGCATCAGCGGAGTTTTCCAAGGTACTCCGCCCCGCGTTCTGATCAATGGCCGGACCGTAAGTGCGACGCAGTTGGTCGACGAGACTCTCAAGATCACCTTCGACGGAATCGACTCAGCTACCAAATCGCTGGTCTTCCGAGATCATACTGGCGCGACCGTTTCGCGGAAATTCTAGTCGACGGTTACCAGACGTCGACGGGACCCTTCGGCACCGGGATAGAAGTCCGATCGATCGCCGCCATTTCCTCCGGCGATCGCATAAAAGAGGAGATCATGGGGGCGGGCGCGTACTTGGGCAGCAACTCCCCGCGATCGTCACAGAACGTCGCACGCCAGGCGATAAACTCAGTCAACGCCGCCTCAAAGTCCGTGCGTGAGGTGATGGTGATAATTCGAAGTTTAAACGGTTTGGCTGGTCCAAAACGCTTGGCATACCAAGGCGCCACTTTCCGAAACAGCCGCGCGCCATTGGCCTCGCCATAGAATCCGCAGTAACGCTCGAAGTGCCGCCGCATCACCCGGACGCGCTCCTCGAAATCAGGCTCCGGGAGTAGCTCACCTGTAGTGAGAAAATGGTCCGTCCGCCGGAAAATCCATGGATCGTAGAAGGCGCCACGACCAATGCTGATTCCCGCACACCCCGTTTCGTCCAGCATGAGTTTAGCCGCTTCCGGGGTCGTGACGTCGCCGTTTCCGATAACCGGGATCTGCTTCACCGCGCCCGCGACCGCCCGTATCCCCTGCAGCTTTACACTACCACTGAATCCTTGGGCGCGCGTGCGTCCGTGGACAAATATTGCTGCGATGCCGGCTTCCTCCAGCACTCGCGCCAGATCTGGCGCAGTGAGATTTTCGTCATCCCAACCCAGCCGCATTTTTGCGGTCACGGGGATTTTCACCGCTTCGACCATTCCCTTTACCAAAGCCGCGGTTTGCACCAACTCCGTCATCATGGCGGAGCCGCCTCCGATCCGGACGACTTTACGCACCGGACAACCCATGTTGATATCGACCGCTTGCGCGCCCAAATCTTCGCACATGACTGCAGCGTCGCGCATTTCTGCCGCCACACTGCCGAATAACTGGATCGACATGGGGCGGTCCTCAGACGTGGTCGCCGCTAGCTTCAGGGCCGTGGGGTTGCGCTCCAAGAGCGATCGAGCATTCACAAGATCGGTCGTCACCCATCCCAATCCGCCTAATTCCCTCAACGTGAGGCGGAAGGGCAGGTTGGTGTAACCCGCTAAAGGCGACAGGCAAAGGTTTGAAGAAAGTTGGTAAGGTCCGAGTCGCATCAAGGAGGCAGCGACTGTGCCTTGATCGCGTCGAACCACAAGCCGCAGCGTCCACGTAACATTTCCTGTTGGAATGGGAAAATAGCAGTGTAAAACTTTGGCGAAAGCCACCACGGTGAGTTCCCTTTTCACCCCATACGTTGACCATGATTGTCCGACGTGGGAACTTTCGGATCCGCCGCTCTGATGCGTGCAACTCGGTTCCACCCCCAATCCAAAACCGCAGAATTTCCAATGAGTGAACCCAAAAGAATACTTCTCGCTGAGGACAGTCCCCAGGACGTGGAGATGACTTTGGAAGCATTGTCGCAGCACAATCTGATCAACGAGGTTGTGGTCGTTAACGACGGTGCGCAGGCCCTCGATTATCTGTTTCGACGCGGTAAGTTCGCCGATCGTGCCCCGGGCAATCCCGTGTTGGTGCTGTTGGACCTCAAGATGCCAAAAGTGGATGGGCTCGAGGTACTGAGAATGATCAAAAGCAGCGATCAGCTGCGGACGACTCCCGTGGTCATGCTCACTTCCTCCCGGGAAGAACAAGACGTGGTTCGTAGCTACCGGCTCGGCATCAACGCGTACGTCGTGAAGCCCGTCGATTTCCCCTCATTCATCGAAGCGGTCAAACAACTTGGTGCATTTTGGGCGATCCACAATGAGCCACCTCCCCCGCCCCACCCGACGCCATGAACTTTACTCCTGCTCCTGCGGAATCTCTCACCTTCACGCCTCGTCGGGTCCTCCACCTGGAAGACTCAGAACCCGATGCAGAGTTGGTGGCGGTTAAACTGTCGCGCGAGTATCCAGAATGTTCCGTACAGCACGCGGCTTCGCGGCAGCAGTTTGAAAACGCGCTCGAGGTGGGTGCCTTCGACCTCATCCTTTCCGATTACACGCTGCATGGCTATGACGGTCTGTCAGCGCTGCAGCTCGCGCGGAGTCGTTGCCCTGAGAAGCCGTTCATCTTTCTCTCTGGCACCATTGGTGAAGAACGCGCCATCGAAGCGCTAAAATTAGGCGCCACCGACTACGTCATCAAGGATCGCCAGTCTCGTTTGGTCACTGCGATGAAGCAGGCGCTCGCGCGGTACGACGAGGAACAGCGATTGCGGCAGGCAGAAGAATCGTTGCAGCAGAACCGCGAACGGTTCCGGCAAATTACGGAGAATGTCGCCGATCTCATCGTCATGCTGGATCTGTCGGGCAAGTGCGTGTATTCCAATCCTGCTTACATCTCGACGCTGGGTCGCAGCCCCGATGCCTCATCCCGCGACATGTTCCTCGATGTGCATCCGGACGATCAACCGGCGGCGCGGGATCTGTTCCGTGAGACCGTCCGCACCGGCGTCGCGGGTCGCGCCGAGTATCGTTTGGTTCGAGCTGATGGTTTTGTCCGTTACGTGGAGGCGCAGAACAGTGTGGTCCGTGATTCAAACGGAGCGACGACCCAAGTCCTCGTGGTCGCGCGTGACGTGACTGAACGCCGTGCCGCCGACGAACACATGCGGCATCAAGCCGACCTTTTGAACCGCGCCCAGGACGCGATTCTCATGCGCGACATGCAGGATCGCATCACGTACTGGAATCAGAGCGCGGCTCGCATTTACGGCTGGTCGGCCGAGCAGGCGCAGGGCCGAGAGGTCACCGCTCTGTGGAACGAGGATCCGGCCCAAGTTGAAATCGCGCGCCACGCTACGTTGTTCTATGGCGAGTGGACCGGCGAGATGCGGCAACGCTCACGCGGTGGCACGGATCTTATCATGCAGAGCCGTTGGAGTCTCGTCCAAGGAAAGGACGGTTCCGCGATCGGATTTCTCGTCATCAACACCGACATTGCCGAGAAGAAGCGCCTCGAAGCTCAGTTCCTGCGCGTGCAACGGACGGAAAGCATTGGTCTTCTCGCCGGCGGAATCGCCCACGACATCAACAATACGTTGGTGCCGATCATGGTCGCCACCGACATTTTGGACGCAGCCGTTCTGGGGACGGAAAACAAGCAGATGGTCGGCGCGATTCGCACAAGTGCGCAGCACGGTGCTGCCCTCGTTCGGCAACTGCTGGCCTTTGCCCGAGGCGCAGTCGGTCAGCATTCCGAACTCAATCTCCAAACACTCCTTCAGGATTTTATTGGTTTCGTGGCGCAGACGTTTCCACGCACCATTGAACTTGCGCTCGAATCACCTCAGCCACCCTGGTCCGTGCGGGGCGATGCCACTCAACTTAAGCAAGTGCTGATCAACCTCTGTTTGAACGCGCGGGACGCGATGCCGAATGGTGGCCGCATTGTGATCCGTTTGGAGAACCAGATGATCGACCAAACTGCGTCGAAAGCATTTCGGGAACTTAAGCCTGGTCCACACGTCGTGATGCTCGTGAGAGACACGGGATCTGGTATGGCGCCCGCGGTGCTCGACAAGATCTTCGATCCGTTTTTCACCACGAAGGAGCTAGGCAAGGGAACAGGTCTGGGTCTCGCGGCAGTTCGAGGCATCGTCAAAGGCCACAGCGGAACCATCGAAGTGGAAAGCATGCCAGGGGAAGGGACGACGTTCCGGATTTATCTTCCGGCCTTTTCGCCTCCTCCCGCTCTGGAGCCAGTCCAGCCGACCTCCAAGAATAAAATCGCTGGCAACGGCGAATGCGTTCTTCTCGTCGACGATGAACCGGGAGTTCGCAACATCCTGACGGCCCTGCTCAGCGCGAGCGGGTACCGCGTGATCAAAGCTGTCTCAGGCAGAGAGGCACTGACACTGTTCGATGCGCGCGGAAGTGAAGTTTCGGTTGTGCTCACCGACGTGATGATGGCCGACGGCGATGGCTTTAGCGTGATCTCCGAACTGCGCAGGCGAAACGTCCAAATCCCCCTGTTGATGATGAGCGGTCTCGCCGGCGGCGGTCAGTACGAAGAGCGGGCCAAACGTTATGGTGTTCCGCTCATTCCCAAGCCCATCACGAGAGACACGTTGATCCGCGCGGTCAGCGAAGCGCTAGCGGCGAAAGCGTCTTAGATTCGAGAGCGGAACCTGGCCCACGCGGTCCCTCTCTCTAGCTCGGTGAACTGATGGGCGCGGCTGCGACTGCGTTCTTCATTCGACGAAGGCCCTCTTCGAGCGTGGATCGCGGGCATCCGAAGTTGAGCCGGATATGGTTACCGTTCGGTGACGCAAAATGCGCTCCATCGCTCAAGCCAATGCCGTGCTTCTCGAAATACCCAACGGGATCGCGGAGTCGAAGCTTGGACACATTCAACCACGCGAGATAGGTCGCCTCGATGGGAGCTTCCAAGTGAACGCCGGGCAATTCGCGTGACACAAATTCAGATACGCAGTCGCGGTTCCCGCGCAAGTACGCGATTAGCGCCTCACGCCAAGGTTCGCCGTGCCGGTACGCCGCTTCGCAGGCCGCGTAGCCGAGCGCCGTGACCTCCGCAACAATACCGGCGCTGGCGCGTACGAATTGCGTCCGCAGAGCTGGATCGGGGATGAGGGCAAGTGAAGTACCGAGACCAGGCACGTTATACGTCTTACTCGGGGCCAGCAGCGTGATCGTCCGTCGCGCGATCTCGTCGCTGAGCGATGCCGTTGGGACGTGATGCAAATTGGGATCAAGGATCAGGTCGGCATGAATCTCATCGGAGCAGAGAACGAGATTATGTCGGACACAAAATTCTCCGAGCTCGACCAGCTCGTCTCGACGCCAAACACGCGCGAGTGGATTGTGCGGATTGCAGAGGAAAAACAGTTTGGTAGATGGTGTCACTGCGCGTTCCAGTGCTTTCCAATCGATCTCCCAGGTTCCGAGCCCGGTCAGCGACCCACTCGCCGATCGAAGCACCCAGGGAACGTGAGTCGTAGATCGCCCACTGTTTCGCGGGCCCGTCATGAATGGAGGATACACTGGCGTCAGCGTGAGCACTTCTTCTCCCGGCTGCGCGAACGCCTGCGCAGTCACGTTCAACCCGACGACTAATCCTGGCAGCCAGACGATCCACGTTGGATCGATTTTCCAGCCGTAACGTGAATCTGCCATCTCCACCACGGCTTCGGTCGTGGACTCAACCGGTCGTGCATATCCGAAGATTCCGTGTTCCACTCGCTCGTGCAATGCGGCGATGATCGGTGGCGCCGCTTTGAAATCCATATCGGCCACCCACATCGGAAGGACGTCTCGGCCCGCGTATTTCTGCCATTTCTGCGAATCTGAACCGGCGCGTTCCGGAGGATGATCGAAGTCGAACGTCATGAATCGAGAACACCAAGCCACAAGGAAGCGCCTCGCAATCCCAACCATTGCCACTGCCTGCACAGTTGACCCAATCCTTGCGACCAAAGTGGTCGCAGTCGCGCCCACCGTGCGCACAAACCCCAGACAAGTGAGTCACTCTGAGAATTTTTTTCTCACCTGGGCTGACCCGCTTCGTGCCGAATTTTCGCAACGCCTCAATCACACTCCCGGCAATTAGTTGAAAAGTCGCGAGTTAATGCGAAGCCACGATCCGGCATCCTGCATGCAGAAGTGTCGCATTATCCAGCCCGCTCCATGCGGGACCAACAGAAACAACTCAAAACCATCATGAGAATCGTACGCTACACCTATCCCTCACTCCGCGGCCCGAGCTCCACTTTGAGCCGCCTTTCACGTTCGCCATGGACTGGCTTGGAAACCGAGGTCGACCGCTTGTTTGCAACGGCTCTCGGCGGTTTCAATGGTCATTCCACAGCGAAGCACATCCCGCTCGATCTGTTCGAGGACAAGGAAAACACTTACGTTCGCGCCGAACTTCCAGGCGTGAGTCGTGAAGACATCAATGTTGAGATGGTCGAAGACTATCTGACGATCTCCGCCTCACGAAAAGAGACGGTCGGCAAAGACGATCAGCCAAACGAGCAGAGTTCCGCGTTTAGTCGTTCGGTTAGCATTCCCGAAGAAGTTCAGGCCGACAAGGTAAGCGCTTCCTACGAAGATGGGGTGCTCACTGTCAGGCTGCCGAAGCGCGAAGCAGCCAAGCCCCGCAAAGTCAGCGTCACCGTTCAATGATTCGCGAGACGCCAAATCTCATCTCAACAACCAGGAGAACCACCATGTCATTGCTCAATTCATTCATCCCCTCACGCAACTGCGGAAACGTTCAAAGCCTCACGCAAAACTCAACCAATGATCTCGGACCGACGGTTAAGCCGGTCTACAACGTCGAGGAAGCCGGAGACGCGTTCGGCCTGACGGTCCTGCTTCCCGGAGTTACAAAAGAAACTCTCGAGATCACCGCCGAAGCGGGCGAGCTGCGCCTTGTTGGCCGACGCGTGTGGAAACAACCTGAAGGTTGGACCTCGCTTTATCGTGAGTCCGTCGACGTTCCGTTTGCGCTCACCTTGACTTACGACAACGCCCTGGACGCTGACAAGATCGCTGCCGAGATCCGCGATGGCGTCCTGCGGGTTTCGCTCCCAAAAACCGAGGCATTGAAGCCGCGTAAGATCACGGTCGGCTAAAACCGGTCTTCACTCGGCGTCATCGCCGGGCGAATGACAACGACGCCGGAGCCGCCAGTCGGTTCCGGCGTTTCCTTTCCTCCGTCCAGCGGCACGAGGCTTCCACCAGATTGCTCGGGATCAACATTGGGCCGGTTTCTCTTTGATGAGAACCGACGCGAGGACGGACGCTGCGAGCACGCCTGCAATGACGCCCAACGAGATTGTGGTCGAAATATTGAACCAATGTTCGGAGAGCATCTTCATTCCGATGAACACGAGGATGGCGGCCAGGCCCAACTTCAAATAGCGAAAAAGCTGCATGATCCCGTTCAGCGCAAAGTAGAGCGAACGGAGACCGAGAATCGCAAAAATATTGGACGTCAACGCAACGAATCCGTCCTTCGTGATGGCTAAGACCGCGGGCAGCGAGTCGAGCGCGAACACGACGTCTGTTGTTTCTACCACCAGCAGCACGATGAAGAGCGGCGTCGCCATTTGGCGGTTGTTCTGGCGCACGAAAAAACGGCCATCGTCATTCTGCGGTGCCACCGGGTAAATTTTCCGGAATACCCGCACCACGGGGTTGTGATCGGGATTCACCTGCGCTTCGCCTTTGCCCGGCAGCGCCATCCTCACCCCCGTGTACACGAGGAACGCGCCGAAAACATAAAGCACCCAATGGAATCGCTCCATCACGCTCACCCCCACAAGGATGAACACCGCTCTCATCAACACCGCCCCAATTATACCCCAAAACAGAACCCGGTGCTGCCACTTGGAAGGCACTTTAAAATACGCGAAAATCAGAATGAAAACGAAGACATTGTCGATGCTGAGGCAGAGCTCGATCAAATAGGCCGCGAGAAACTGCTGTCCGATTTCGGCCCCCTGCCATCGCCACACCACCGCGTTGAAAGCGAGCGCCAGCGTCAGCCACACCGCGCACCAACCCAACGCCTCCTTCATCTTCACTTCATGCGCGTCCCGTTGAAACACCCCGAGGTCGAGCGCCAGCATCGCCGCGATGAATACGAGGAATGCGACCCACGCCCATGCCGGTACAGCGACAGCGAAG
>JBDSPT010000317.1:0-4575 GCA_039930205.1 Opitutus sp.
CGCCCGCCCCTGGTCCACCCCCGCCGCGGTTTCCTCCCTCATCCACACCTGGCTCGCCGATCAGGTAAACTCTGGCGCTCCAACCTAAAGTGTATTAGCTAGCGGCGATTGGTATTAGACGTCGGCAGCTCCCTTGCGAGCGCAGGAGCGTCCGCAAGCGGACTGCCGACGAAAGTACCGTGCAATGCCAATTCCACGCGCAGGTATCTCTCCAACTGAACAGTTCCGGCTAAGCGGTTTAACTTAAACTGTAGCCGGACGGCGCCTCATTGTCATCGCGAGGTGCGCGAAGCGCGCCGTGGCGATCCAGCTGGATTGCTTCGTCGCTGCGCTTCTCGCAATGACAGGAACTCGGCTACAGTTTTGTTTAAAAGGCTCTAAGCGGAAACAGCAGAGCGCGTCAGTCGAGGCCGCCAAGCGCGGCCTGGCAGCCCAGCTGAATCGCTTCTTCGCTGCGCTTCCCGCAACAACATAGTCGTGGATCCAGCCGATCAGCCTTTCACCGCAACGACGCAGTGAACGGCTGGACTTGGAGCCACGAGATTAGCTCGTCGGCCATCGCGCGGTGGTCGGACACGCGTGGATGCGTGGATGACCAATGTTTGAATACAAAGTGGGTTGCCTTGGAATCGTGGTGCTCGATCTGCGCGACCGCCGCCTCCCACGGCGAGCGAAGTCGTTCGCTTTGGGCGCCGCCGAACATGCCGCCGCGTAGAATTACGATCGCTGCCGTCGGGTAGGCTTCGCGGATGGCCGAGACGAGTGCGATGTAGCCGTCGGTGTAAGCCTTCCCAGGAAACGACTGATTATTGACCTTGGTAAACGAATCATCGTTTTCGCCCAGATTGACGAAGATCATGTCAGGTGACCGCGACGCCAAGTCGGCGCGACGGGAATCCGTCCGCGGGTAAACGCGATCCCAGATCTCGCCAGCTTTCATTGGTACGTAGCCTGTAACAATGCCCATGCCGCTCACCGCGATGTTGCGGTAGTCAGCGTTGAACGCGGCCGACGTGAATGCGCCATAGCTCAAGGCGTTGTTGTGGGTACGACGGTCTTCCCACTGGTCGGTCGCTCCGTCTTCGTTGCATGCGCCTGCGGTGATGGAGTCACCGATGAACAAGAACCGCACTTTTTCGTGACTTGCTGGCGGACTGAACGCTTCGCCACCAGGGGCGAGCGTCGCGCCCACAAAGCGAGCCGTCCCCGCGGCAGCTTCGCTTCTTTTGAACAAAGTGAAGTGGTGTCGCCCAGCGCCCAAGCCGGAGAAGCGTGCGCCAACCGGGCTGCGGCCTTCACAGAACTCGACCACCTGCTGGTTTCCATCGATGTCCGCGTCGAAGAAGCTCTGGCCAAGCACCTCTGAGAATTTCAGCACCAACGTGTCGCCGATGAAATCAAAGCGGATCCGGCTGCCCTGCCAGATCATCGCGGGCGCCGCCGCGTCGGTCATGTCGAATCTCCCCTCGTACACGAAATGGCGGTTGGACGCGGCGACTTCGACGCCCAAGATCGTCGCTGCACTTGCGCCGATCAAAGAGACCGACACTGCAACGACGACCGAACCGAAAGCGCGAAGTAGAGTTACGACTGGCATCAGTCGAAGTGAGTGCGGGGCAAGGCCCGGGGCAACGTTCAGTTATTCTCTTCGCGCATACACGCCGACCACGGCCCCGGTGAAATGAAGGCCACCGCCCGCCGCCTGTACAGTCACCGGCTTCGAATCGACTTTGTCGGCGAGCGTCTGCCAGTCGCCGGGGCTCGTCGCGTACGAAAAATCGAATCGGGTTTCGTCGCCGACAAGTCGGAGTTCAACGTGAGTCGCGGTCGGAATGGTCTTAGTCGCGACGACATCGGCGAGTTTACCGTTGTTACGTTCAAGAAACACGACGGTGTTCTCACCCTCGCGACGCACGCCGAGGAAGAAGTGGTGCGTTTCGCTTTGTAGAACTGCGAGTCCGGCGGAGACGCCGGACTCAGCGGGCAGCGCCAACGATGTGCTGGCGGTGAATTTGGCGTGCTGGAGACGGCGAGCCAAGAACGACGGATTCGCTTTCCCGGAGATCGTTTCCGACTGGGGCGTAAGCATGAGCTTGCCACCGGTCTGTTTCCACCACGTCTCGTGCGGCTGGCGAAGCATGATCCATGCAGGAGAAATGGTGGCGCCGTCGAATTCATCCCGCCAGGTGAAGTTGCCGGTGAGCGGCAGGTTGGCAGGCCGCAGTTTCGTGTTTGCCGGAGCCGCGACGGTGTAAGGGACGCGTTCTCCCGGAGCAAGAATTCTGGGCCATCCGTCAGCGGACCACGTGACGGGGAGAAGGAATGTCTCGCGACCTGTCGTGAAAAGAGTCCCGGCATAAGGCCGGCACGCGAGGAACACCGACCACCAGTTTCCGTCGGGGCCAATGACGAGATCGGCGTGGCCGGTGCACGTGACCGCGTGAGGCGCGCGGCCGTCGAGATCACGCTGGGTCAAAATCGGATTACGGTCCCAAGGCACGAAAGGCCCCGTGACGGATTTGCTGCGCAGGATGACCTGCGAGTGTTGGTCGCTCGTGCCGCCTTCGGCGCAACAGAGATAGTACCAGCTTTCGCGTTTGTAGAGGTGCGGACCCTCGATCCACACGGGCTTCTTCGTCAGATCGGTCCCGCCGTTGATAATGATCTGGCGTGGACCTACGAGCGTATGAGTTTTGATGTCGAACTCCTGCTGCCAGATCGCGCGGTGTCCTTGATAGAGCGGCTTGTTATCCGGCGGATTGCCGTTGTTCACCAACCAGGCGCGGCCGTCGTCATCGAAGAAAAGAGACGGATCGATGCCATCGAACTTCAGCCAGATTGGATCGCTCCAGGGACCAGCTGGATGGGTGGCGGTCATCAGGAAGTTTCCCCCGCCGTCGACCATCGTACAAACGACGTAGAACGTGCCCGCGTGGTAACTGATCGCGGGAGCGAAGATGCCGCGCGTCACTCCCAGACCGTCGTACTTGAACTGAGTCGGCCGATCGATGACGTGGCCGATCGGTTTCCAGTTCACCAAATCCCGGCTGTGAAAAATCGGAATGCCGGGGAAGTACGCGAACGTGGAGTTGATCAGGTAGTAGTCTTCGCCGACCCGGCAGATGCTTGGATCCGGATAAAAGCCGGCGAGGATCGGATTGCGAAACTGACCCTCCTGCAGTGGCGTCGTGAATACATCGTCGGCCCCGACGTATTCGAACGAATCGAAGGCGACGGGGACCGGTTCGGCGGCGATGGCGAGTGCGGGGACCGCCGCAAGGATGGCGCAAAGGACAGCGAATGATTTCACGGGATAAATTAAAGGTTTCGACCGCAGCAGCGAACTGACGGGGAATTAGCGACCGCCCAGATTGCCGGGCACATAGCGTCGGTTGATGGCGATATAGTAATCCAGCGTGTGCTCCGGCGGCTCGACCCCTGCAGGCAGCGGCCGCTTGGAAAATTGGTGGAAGTAGAGCAGGCAGGCGTCTCTCCATTCCCGCGCTTCGCGTTCTTGCCGCTCGAGGAGAGCGGACACGTGCGTGAATCTCTCCGCATCGACGTGCGGTTCAAGTTGCGCCCAACTCTTCTGCCAGGAGCGCACACGGTTTACTCCTGTTTGGTAGTGAAGCCCGATCTCGTCCCACAATCTCCTGCCGGAGTTCATTCGATAGTCCCAGGGCAGGTGGTGGAACCAGAGCAGCAGCGTCTCGGGCGTCGTGGCCGGATCTTCCCAGCGTTTCGCGATCTCCGGCGCGTACTGGCTGAGAGCGTTGGATCCGGTGGACGTGCGGTCGAAGCCAATTCCGTCTTCGTCGGCGCGATGATAGTAAACGGACGTCCAGTCAGGCCGGCCAGATTTGGCAACCCATGGACCCGGACCATAATGGCTGCCTTCGGCCATGATGTGATGAAGCCCGAGCGGCATGGAATAATTCACGACGGCTTCGCGCGATTCGAGGAGCATGGCACTGAGTGGTTGCAGGACCGCCGGATCGTTTGAGAATGTCTGACGTATCCATTCGTCGGCGATGGTTGATGAGGACAGGTCGTGATCCCACGCGAGTCGGCCGTAAGCATACCAGTTGGACTGAGCGAGAGGATGGCCGGTCCAGTTGCGATCGGTACCGACGTTTGAGACGCCAGCAATTGCCGAGAGGTCGTGCTGTTCCAGCGTACCGTCGATGATCCTGGCGACAGTCGAACCGGCTCCGTGCGTGAACGTGTCGGAGTCGAGTACCTCTTCGAACAAGGGTCCAAGGAAGGCGAGGTGATTGGCGCCACCGAGGTACTCCTGCGTAATCTGCAGCTCGAGAGCCAGAGGCGTCTTCGGCATCGCCCCGAAGAGGGGGTGAAACGGCTCCCGGGGCATGAAATCGATCGCGCCGTTTTTCACCTGCACGATCACGTTCTTGCGAAACTTGCCGTCGAGCGGTTGAAACTCGTTGAAGCCCTGCTTGGCGCGGTCGTCCGGAACCTTGTCGTCATAAACGAAAGCGCGCCACATCACGATGCCCCCGACAGGAGCGACGGCATCCGCGAGCATGTTCGCACCATCGGCGTGATTGCGACCAT
>JBDSPT010000318.1:0-6000 GCA_039930205.1 Opitutus sp.
CGCCTCGGTCGTATTTGACCGCAGCGGCGCCCGTTATCACGGCAAAGTTAAAACATTCGCCGACGCAGCCCGCGAAGGTGGCCTCCAATTCTAAGAACCGCATGAGTACCGAAACCAAGCCAGCCCCAGCATCGCCCGCCCCCGAAGCGGCGCCCGCACCGGCGGCTCCCACACGTCAACCACGTCAGTTTAACCGCGGTCCCAATCGGGGCGGCGGCCCAGGCGGACCCCGTCGCGACAACCGCAATAACCGCGACAACAAAGACCAAGGCGATGGACCGCAGGTGATCGAGAAGGTCGTCTTTATCAATCGCTGCGCCAAGGTTGTGAAGGGTGGTCGTCGGTTCAGCTTTGCCGCTCTCGCCGTCGTCGGTGATGGGAAGGGCAAGGTTGGCATCGGTTACGGCAAAGCCAACGAAGTGCCAGACGCCATTAAGAAGAGCACGGCCAACGCGCACAAACAGATGGTCACCGTGAAGCTCAAGGGCGACACGATCCCGCACGACGTCTTTGGTCAATATGACGGGGGCAGGGTGCTGCTGAAACCAGCGTCTCCCGGTACGGGATTGATCGCGGGTGGCGGGGTCCGTGCCGTTCTCGAAGCGGCCGGCGTCAAGAACGTGCTCACGAAGTCGATGGGCTCGAACAATCACATTGCAGTTGTCAACGCGACGTTGAACGGACTGCTGCAGCTTCGCCTCGCGGAAGACATCTCGTCTCTCCGCACCAAGGCTTCGACTGCTTAAATCCATATTATCCGAGTCCTGCTCCGCCTGAGGGGGAGCAGGGCGCCCCTCACGAGGAACTCACATGAAACTTCACGAACTTAAGAACGTTAAAGGCGCCATCCATCGCAAAAAACGCGTCGGCTGCGGCGAAGGCGGCGGTCACGGCAAGACGTCTGGCCGTGGTGGCAAAGGCCAGACCGCGCGTTCCGGTGGCAGTATCCGTCCTGGATTTGAAGGCGGTCAGATGCCCCTTTACCGCAAACTGCCACATCGCGGATTCAACAATTACGAGCACCGAACAGAGGTCGCGGTCCTGAACCTTGGCGATCTCGCGGGACTTGATGCGAGCATCACGACAATCAACGCTGAGGTCCTCGCGTCCCATGGCCTCATTCGCAAGGACGAGAAAACGGTCAAGATTCTCGGGGACGGCGAAGTCTCCCGCGCGTTCCTGATTACAGCGGCCAAGTTCTCGGAATCAGCCAAGGCTAAAATCGAGAAAGCCGGTGGTCAGGCGATCGTGGGCTAAGGCCCGCTAGTAACTATGTCTTACTCCCGACGCGTCTATCGTTCGGGTAAGATGTAGGTGTAATTTAACACCTTTCTCCTTCCGCTGTGTTTTCCGCCTTCACGAACTCCCTGAAAATTCCTGAGCTTCGCTCGCGAATTTTCTACACTCTCGCGTTGCTCTTCGTAGCGCGCGTAGGTGCGCATATTCCACTTCCCGGAATCGATCCACATCCGCTGCAGCGATTCTTCGCCGACCAAACGCTCGGCGGTGGAACAGGCGGTGCGCTGGTCGGTTTGTATAATATGTTCACGGGCGGCGCGCTCGTGAAGGGCGCGGTCTGCGCGTTGGGCATCATGCCTTACATCAGTGCGTCCATCATATTCCAGTTGATGACCGCAGTCGTGCCGGCGCTCAGTCGCCTGCAGCAGGAAGGTGACGTCGGTCGGCAGAAGCTCACGCAGTACACCCGATACGCGACCGTTTTGATCTGTTTGGTTCAGGGCACACTGCTGATTTTGGCACTTGAGAACCCGGGTCGCCTCTTCCCTGGGTACGACATAGGAACTTACGGCAGTATCGTGATTGTGAGTAAGGTCAGTTTCCTGATCACGTCGGTCGTCTTTATGACTGCGGGAACGATGTTGCTCATGTGGCTGGGTGAACAAATTACCCAGCGCGGCATCGGTAACGGGGTCTCCCTTCTGATTACCGTGGGTATCTTGGCGGACATTCCGGGCGCGGCGGCACAGACGTATCAGCTCTTTTTCAAGCCAGTTGGCACGGGTCCCAACCTCGGTCTGCCGCAAGCGGTGATCATGGTCGCATTGTTCCTGATCGTGGTGATGGGAATCATTATGGTCGTTCAGGGACAGCGTAAGATTCCCGTTCAGTACGCGAAACGTGTGGTAGGCAACAAGGTGATGGGTGGCCAGAGCTCGTTCCTTCCCCTTAAAGTGAACTATTCGGGCGTTATGCCCGTGATCTTCGCGAGCGCGATCCTGCTTTTCCCTCAACAGATCTTTTCCCAAATCGGTGCTGCTTGGGATATCAAATTCCTACGCGAATTTTCCGAGAACCTGCTGCGCGGTCACTGGACGTACTACCTTATCTACACGGTCCTGATCCTCTTCTTCAGCTATTTCTGGGTGTCGGTGATGTTCAAACCCATCCAGATTGCCGACGATTTAAAGAAGTATGGCGGCTACGTCCCTGGTGTTCGACCCGGCGAGCCGACGGCCAAGTTTCTGGATTTCATCATGACTCGGCTCACGCTCGCCGGTGCGATTTTCCTGACGTTGATCGCCGTCATGCCCGATGTCTTGCTCTACGAACTCAACGTTCCCCAGCGTATCGCGATCTTCTTCGGTGGAACTGGTATGTTGATCACGGTCGGCGTGGTGTTGGACACGATGCGACAAGTGGAAACGTTCCTCCTGCAGCGCCACTACGACGGTTTCCTCAAGAAGGGCCGAATCCGTGCCCGCAGCGCGAGCCCAACCGGTATGACCGGCGAGGCTTTGAGCTCCGATGCGTTGCTGAAACTGGGTATTCCAGTCATGGCAATCTTCCTGGTTGGAATCGTAGCTTGGGCGATTCAGCGCTTCGCACTTTAGTTCTTTACTCCGGTCGCGATGGCCGCCATCAACGACCCCTTCGCTCGTTTCGGCGATCGCGCCAAGACGAAGCTCCTTCTCCTCGGTCCACCCGTTTTTCGTCTAGAAAACCTGATGACCTGGGTTCGTTCTTTGAATCTTGAGCACGTCTCTCCGGCTGATTTGCGGCCGGAGATTTCGCGTCGTAGTGGAAATTTCACTACGGATGAAGCCACCACGCTCGCTCTCATGCGAAAGTGGTTCTTCACGCGTAAACCTGATGCGGGTTTTGTCCTGTCGGACTTCCCGGCTACGCTGCTCCAAGCTAAAGTGTTCGATGAGTGGCTCGATGCCCGCGACGAAAGCCTTAACGGCGTCATCGCCGGCGAGGGCTCCCCAGAGTCAATCATTCAACACTATCGTACGCTCGGCCTCATTATCGAGGAGAGCGATCTCGCCGCATGAGCGTTCCGGTTAAAACCAAAGAAGGAATCGCCCGAATGCGCGAGGCGTGTGCCATCGCCGCCACTGTGCTTGAAATACTCAAGCCGCTGGTCAGGCCCGGCATCACGACGCAAGACTTGGAAGAGGCGGGTCGCGATACGATCGCACGCCTGGGAGCCCGCAGTGCCTGTTATGGCTATCAACACGGATCTCGCCGTTACCCAGCCCACACCTGTATCTCGGTCAACGACGAGATCGTTCATGGTATACCTTCGTTTCGTCGCGTACTGCGTGATGGTGATGTGGTCTCCTTGGACGTCGTTGTTTGGTACAACGGCTACGTCGGCGATAACGCTTACACGGTTCCAGTTGGGGCAATCTCGCCCGAACTGACCAAGTTACTTCGCGTGAGTCGCGAGGCCTTGGATCTCGGAATCGCGCAAGCGCAGATCGGAAATCGCATCGGGGACATTTCGTCCGCGATTCAGACTTACGTCGAATCGAACGGTTTCAGCGTGGTTCGCGACATGGTCGGTCACGGCGTCGGCGTCGCAATGCATGAGCCGCCTGAAATCCCTAATTTTGGTCGCAGAGGTACCGGGGAAAAAATCAAACCCGGCATGACCTTCGCGATTGAGCCCATGGTGAACCTCGGTGGTCCTAAAACGAAGACCCTCAGTGATGGATGGACGTGCGTCAGTGCTGATGGATCACCCTCGGCCCATTTCGAGCACACCGTTCTCACGACCGACAACGGGCCCGAAATCCTCACGATTCCTAAAGCAGTTTCCGCCTAATTTTTCTTCCCTCCCTTTCCAACAGTAATTTCAACCTAACCAAATATGCCTCGTCTCCTCGGTGTAGAAATCCCCGCGAAAAAGAAAGTCGCGTACTCCCTCCGTTATATCAACGGCATCGGCCCCACGCGGGCGGACCTCCTTGTAAAAGAAGCCGGCCTAAATCCGGAAATGCGCGCTCAGGATCTCACCGAAGAGCAGCTGAACAAAATCCTCCACATCATCACCGAGCACAAATGGGTGCTAGAGGGTGACCTTCGCCGCGAGATTGCGGCCAATCTCAAGCGCCTTCAGGCGATCAATTGCTACCGGGGCGTTCGCCACCGTCGTAGCCTGCCCGTTCGCGGTCAGCGCACCAGCACCAATGCTCGTACCCGCAAGGGCCCACGTAAGACCGTTGGCGTCAGCAAAGCTAAAGAAGTCTAATCCCTATCCGTCATGGCCGAAGAAAAGTCCGCTCCAAAGAAAGAGAAACCCATCAAAGCAGCTCCCGTCGCTGTCGAAGGTGCTGCACCTGAATCCGCTGCTCCAGCGGAGAAGAAAGCCAAGTCTCCGAAAGCCGGAGCCGATGGCGCACCTGCAGCACCTGAGAAGCCTGTCGAAATGGTGGGTGGCGTTGCCAAGCAGCCAACCGCTGAAGACCTCCTTAAAGAAGAGCTCGGTACCATCAAGGTACGCAAAGCCAAGGGTTCAAAGAATGTTACGTCTGGCTTCGCCAACGTTTTGGCGTCTTTCAACAACACGATCGTTTCGATTACTGATGCAAAAGGTCAGGTGATCGCCTGGTCCAGCGCCGGCAAGTGCAACTTCCGTGGCTCCCGTAAATCCACTGCTTACGCTGCACAGGTCGTCGCTCAGGACGCCGCTCGCAATGCGATGTCACACGGTCTCAAAGATATCGTGATTCGCGTCTCCGGTCCCGGCTTGGGTCGTGATTCCGCCGTCCGCGCTCTCCAGGCAATCGGTCTCGAAATCACCTCGATCGTCGACGTCACGCCGATACCTCATAACGGCTGCCGCCCACGCAAACGCCGCCGCGTCTAATCTGTCACCTGTTTCTTAACCTTTTTCATTTCTTTCCATGGCTCGTTATACCGGACCAACCACCCGCATCAGTCGTCGCTTCGGCCAGCAACTCCTCGGCTCGGCGAAGGCTTTTGAGCGCCGTAGCTACCCACCAGGCCAGCACGGTCCCAAGCTCCGTCGCAAAGTGTCTGAGTACGCGGTCGGCCTCAACGAAAAGCAGAAGCTCCGTTACATCTACGGTCTGCTCGAGCGCCAATTCCGCCGCGTCTTCGAGATTGCCAAGAAGGAGCGCGGTATCACCGGCGAGCGCTTTCTGCAGCTCCTCGAAACCCGCCTCGACAGCGTCGTCTATCTCCTAGGTCTGGCCAAGAGCCGAGCGGCCGCCCGCCAGTTCGTCAATCACGGGCACATCCGGGTAAACGGACACAAGGTGGACATCGCGAGCTACAATGTACTTGCCAGTGACGAGATCGAGGTGAAGAACGCGCCCGCTTCCCGTCAGCTGGCGACCCGTTGTCTCGAAGAGAACCGGGTCCGCAATGTTCCCGGTTGGCTCTCCATGAACGCTGAGGCGTTCAAGGCCGTAGTAAATCGCCTGCCCACGCGCGAAGAAATGGAGCAGGGCATCAATGAGCAGCTCATCGTCGAGTTCTACTCGCGCTTCTAAGCCGCCCCGCCCGCACCCTTCATTTATCTAAATTCAAAACCCGCAGAGCCCGCCATGCCCAAACGTCTCGGAAAGTTCGAACTCCCGTCCAAACTCACGAAGGTGGAAGAAGGCGCAACGCCAACCTACGCCAAGTTCATCGCTGAGCCCTTCGAGGCCGGCTACGGCCACACCGTCGGTAACTCTCTCCGTCGTGTGCTGCTCAGTTCGGTCGAAGGCTCCGCCATCTCGTCGA
>JBDSPT010000319.1:0-9060 GCA_039930205.1 Opitutus sp.
GTAACGGTAATCGGTGGCGACGCACCAATCCATCCGGGCGGCGAATTCGTTTTGAAAGGCCGGCCGCCAGCGCCAGACCGTCGCGCGGGCTTGGGCTTTGCCGTCGAGGGTGTCCGGCGCATCTCGGTACAGCCGCGAGTCGGCGGATAAAAATCGTCCGCCCCAGCTGCCCCATTCCGGATGCACCGGATCGCCGAGGCCGGTGGGCAGAAAGTGAAACCAGGAAGGCGTGTCGCCCTCCTTCATCACTCCATGGGGATTGGGCGTGGTCCATGTTTTTGGCGGGTAGAGCGCGCCGAGCGCGCCGTGTCCGGAGCGCACATGGGCATCGATCCAGTCGCGGCCGGTGAGCGATTCGTCCCCGCCGAGATAAATTCCCCGGTAGGCGCCGTCGCGCTTGTCGATGCCGGCAGGCGCCTGCGCCAGAACATAGAAGAGATCGGGAAACTCCGCGTGAATCCATTCCTGGATGCGATCCTGGTCGTTGATATCGTAGATGCGCAGATGCGAACGGATTTCACGGGCGTCGGTGTCGCCCCGATCTTCCCGCATTCGCCAGAGCGCCTGCGCCAGATCGGTCTGACCGCCCCAGACGGTGATGGCGAGCGGACGTGAATCGGTGCGGGTCGCGCATTGGATGATCCAGTTGGAACCGTCGGTATCCTCTCCCGGCCCGATCGCATCGCGGCCCCGCCGTGGATTGCCGGACTTGATGCGGGTGCGCAGGTCTTCGGGAGAAGGAAACCCTTCCGCGTGTTTGTGAAGATTGGGGTAAACCTGCGCATAAGCTTCCACACAGTCGTGAATGAGCTGCGGCTGGGTGATGTTTTTCCTGAGCTCTCCCATTGTACCCGAGGCGCTGGCGACGAGGCCTTCGACGTCAAATTCGTTCGCGTGCACCAGCAACCGGACCATCGACTGCTGATCATCGGGATCGCCACCGATGTCGGTGAGCACGAGCAGTCGCGGCCGGTCGTCATCCGCTGCCAAAACCTTGGGCAGGGTGGCGGGATGGATTGTTGCAAACAGAACGGCGGAGAACAGGGCGAAGGTGCGCATCGGGCGGGAAGGGGGGAGTAGTTTGCGGCGCGCGAGCGCGCTGCCGACGACATAATTGCGAGAAGCGGAGCGACGAAACAATCCCGCTGGACTGTCACGGCTCCGACTCGTCGGGGCCCTTGCGGTGACAGATGACGAGGAAGTATCTAAATCAAAGTTGTAGCCCACACGTTCGATTTTTATCTGCGAGGATTTCGCTTTGTTCGCATCTCCCCTTCACCCTGCGTCCTCCTGGGTACCAATCGGCCTGGAAATCTGACGCTACAACGCCTTCAGGAAGCTTTCCGAATCCGAAACCGTGCCGCCGAGTCGCGTGCGGATCAGCAGCAGCGAGGCGTCGTAGTTTGACCGGGAATAATTCGATCCGACCGGTTCTGCGGTGCAGTCGGAGAGCAGGACGCAGGTGTAATCGAGGAACATCGCATCCCGAATCGTGGATTCAACGCACACGCTCGTGGTGCAGCCGGTGACGATGAGTTGCCTGATACCGAGCCCCTTCAAAACGGCGTTGAGATCGGTTTCAAAAAAACCGCTGAACCGGTGCTTGTAGATTTGGAGATCGCCCGGGGCGGGTTTGAGCGCGTCCAGCACCGCTGTATTCCACGTATCTCGAATCAAAATACGACTCTCGGTGCCGTCCGGCGCCCGCACGGGCTTGCCGGCGCCGGCGCGCAGATGGCCGATGCGGTTGGGGGAATCGTCCGGACCGGCGTCCGAGAGGTCGGGGCGAAACGCCATTTTCAGATAAATGACCTTGATGCCCGCCTGGTGGGCGGCCGCGATGACGCGAGCGGTGGGCGCCACGGCTTGCTGAATGCCTGACCGGTCGATGCCGAGTTGATCGAACATCCCGCCCTTGGCACCGAAATCATTCTGCATGTCGACAACGATGAGGGCGGTCTTGCTCCGATCGATGACGAGTGGGTTGGGCGGGGGTGGGGCAGCGGCGGGGCTGGGGTCGGCGGCAAACGCCAGGGGAACCGCGGCGACGGCCATCGCGAACAGCCAGGGCGTCCAGGTGGTCGGGCGAATTCCGGGGAGCAGCCTCAGTGAGGGGAGGGATTGATCGATGGTCATGGGTAATGGTGGGTGATGGCGAAGTCGGTGCGGTTGAAGCGGCTTTTAACCGGGAAAAGTGGAGGGTTGAAGGATTGCCGGCGAACGGCGTGCGAAAACACGAGGCTCACGCCATCAGGGCGCGAAGTTGTTTGTAGTAGATCCGGCCGACGGGCAATCGCACGCCCGTCTTGAGCTCGGCTTCATGCTGGCTGCCTTCATAGGCGTGCAACGCATGCAGGTTGGTCAGTCGCACCAGAAAGCTTTTGTGGATACGCTCAAAATCGGGCGCGAGGAGGATTGCGAGCTTGTCGAGTGTCTTGTCGTGCAACTCGCGGTGCCCGCTCGCGCAGCGCCGGGAGCATTTTTTCAGCCGTGTTGGGCGACGGCGGTTCTGCTGCTCTCGCGACGCTGATGGTCGTCGCCAGTGTGACGATCAGCACCAAGTGCGAAAGCCGGAGTGTGTTCATCGTACGGTGATCACAGCGTAGCGCTCTGCGCTGACGTGCGTCGACGTCCAATCCGAGTCGTTCACCTTCGTGTCGAGCCGTTGATCATCCCGCCGTCGCGATACGATGCGGACACTAGAGCCTTTTAAACAAAACTGTAGCCGAGTTCCTGTCATTGCGAGAAGCGCAGCGACGAAGCAAGCCAGCTGGATCGCCACGGCGCGCTTCGCGCACCTCGCGATGACAATGAGGCGGCGTCCGGCTACAGTTTAATTTAAACCGCTCTAGCCGGGCGTTCGGATGTTCGGTGGCGGCGGCGGCCACGTCACCTCCAACCAGAAGAGTCCCGTCGCTGCGCGGCTCTGACGCGTCGGCCTGATTCCGGCGCGTTCGGACAAACACTATTGCGCTTTCTTTTCCCGTTTGGCCTGCCGCTTCTCTGCGGGCGTTTTCAATGGGGCTTTCTTGGTCTGTTTTTTCGAATTTCTGGTCTTAGTCATAGTGATCCCGAGTTGCGGTGAATTGAGCGATCCGAGCGGATTGTTCGGATCGAGCAGCGGTCGAATAATTAGGGCGGCAGAAACCGCTCTTCTTCGTCGAGCTCGATGGGTTGATCATGCCTCAGTGCGACGACGGGCGCCAACGAATTCGTGCTCCTGCTCGCGACCCAACGCGCTCGCGGCGGTTGGCGTGAATCGGCAATGATCGCGTTCCTTCCGTGCAAGTCACCTCCCCGTGTGCCCTCACAAACGCCCACGATACGACGGGTACGGTGAGAGACCCGAGCACACGAATTTACGCCACTGCTGCGCTCGATCGACGGCGAACCCGGTTCTCCGCTTGCATTTGATGAATCCTGATCGGAGGTCGCGCCTGGTCGGTGAAAGCCGCCGCTGGCTGATGCCAATCCTAACGTAAGCGTTCGCACGGGAACAATGTTCGCCGTACGGCGCCGTATTGCTTCGCGCGGAGCCCCGCTCGACGCTACGATTGCGAAGCCTCCCAAGTTCTCAATCCCTGCAATCACTATCTTATGGCCGCATCTCATCGCCCTCGCTTCGTTTCCTCCGTCAGTCGCGCCTACAGCCACGACCCGTTTGAACGGGTTGATTCCATCAGCGGATCGAACTCTGACCATAGTCTCTGGAAGCTTTCGCAAGGCGCTGCGATCAGCCTGATCGAAAAGGGCTCCGATGCGTTCTTCTTTCGCGTGGGAACCGAAACGGTCAAACTTGTGGTGCTGACACGCCGCGGAGAAAAATATCTTCAGAGCGAACGCGAGGCAACGCATCCGGACGATTTGCTCAGCATCTCGGTTTAGCGCGGTTTAACTTAAACGGTAGCCGGACGCCGCCTCATTGTCATCGCGAGGTGCGCGAAGCGCGCCGTGGCGATCCCGCTGGATCGCTTCGTCACTGCGCTTCTCGCAATGACAGGAACTCGGCTACCGTTTTGTTTAAAAGGCTCTAGCGCGCGATTCGCGGACGAGCGCGGACTGGGTTTATCAACTACGGGTACGACTTGGCGCACGTCCCCGGCTCGCACGCGATCCGAGTGCCTCAGGTTCAGCGCGAGCGCGCCCCCGTTGTCGGCTTACGCCCATTCGTACTCGCGCGGAAATACCTGCTGAGGGTACCCCCGGCCTGAAGCTACGACGTGAGGGCGGCCAGAGTGGACCGGAGATCCGCGATGCGCACCGGCTTAACCAGACTGGTGACGAACCCCGCAGCGCGTGAGCGCACTAAATCTTCCTCCATGCCGTAACCGCTCAGTGCCACTCCACGGAGCCCATGGTCAGCCCGCAGCTTTTCCATCAATTCGTTGCCTGTGCCGTCCGGCAGACCGATGTCGGAAATCACCAGATCGAATTGATCCCTGGCCGCCGCGGCCAGCGCCAGGGCTACGGTGGTGGCAGTCACGACGAAGTGCCCGTCGCGGCGTAGCAGCCGGGCCAGAGTTTCAAGGGTGCTTTCGTGGTCCTCCACGAGCAACAGGCGTTGCGCACGAATGGGGGCTGCGGTTTTTATCTGACCCGCCAGCCCGGAGATCGCGCCGGATGAATTGGGAGTCGCAGTCCCTGCCTCGCCCGGGAGCCGATCGACGGCGCCGGGAAATTCCACGACAAACGTCGCTCCTCGCCCGATGCCTGCGCTGTGCGCGCTGATCCTGCCTCCGTGCAACTCCACCACGCCCCGCGCAATCGTGAGACCCAAACCCAATCCGCCAAAGCGATAGGCCTCCATGTCGCCCTGGTCAAACGGCAGAAAGATCGTATCGACCGCCGTCGGGGCAATTCCGATACCTGAATCCACTACCGTGATACGAAGCCATCTCGCCCCTTCAAGGGTTTCGTTGCCGGTCGCAATGGAGATTTGGCCTCCGCGCGGAGTGAACTTAACCGCGTTGCGCAACAAATTCCAAATGACCTGCTGGAAGCGGGCCGGATCGGCGACGAGTCCGCTGTGCCGCGCGGCGAACGTGAGCGTGATGGAGATTTGCTTGGCGTCTGCGTCCGCCCGCGCAATTTCCACCGCAAGGCCGATCAGCGTATGCGCATCGCAAGGTTCGGCTCGGAGCCGAAGCTTCCCTCGAGTGACGGTCGTGACGTCCAGCATATCGTCGATGAGCCTCGCTTCGAGGGCGATGTTACGTTCCATCATCACGAGCTGCTCACGGGCGTCAGCGGGGAGTCGCTCATCCTCGCTGAGGGCGGCGGCGGCCATCAACACCGGCGTCAGCGGCGTGCGCAATTCATGGGAAAGCGCGGCGAGAAAAACATCTTTCGCGCGCGAAACGATTTCGACCCGATCCTTGGCTTGGGCGAGCGCCACGCCGATCTCCCGCTGTTCGGTCACATCGGTGTTCGTTCCAAACCAACGCACAACCTGCCCCGCCGCATTCCGAATCGGCACCGCGCGGGAGAGAAACCAGCGGTAATCACCGTCTTTCCCTCGCAGCTGGAAGGTGCGTTCCCAGGGCTGACCGGTGTCGCGCGAACGCTTCACGCTGGCCTCGACGTCGTTGGGATGGTCGGGACGGAGGCACTGCATCCACCCCCAGCCCTTCATGTCCTCAAACGTCAGGCCCGTGTAGTCGAGCCACCGCTGATTATACCACGTAACCTCGCCCAGCACGTCGCAGATCCAGGCGAGCTGCGAGATGTTATCCGCCATATTGCGGAAGCGTTCCTCACTCGCGCTCAGGGCATCTTCGACGGCTTTGCGTTCAGTGACATCGCGAGAGACCGAAATCAACGACACCGTCGGATGCTCCTCGGTCCGCGCCATGACGGGCGCGACAATGACATCCCACCACTTCAATTTTCCGCTCGTGGTCGTCGAATGAGCCTGAAACCGCGCGGTCTCGCCACGGTTGGCCTGCTCGAGCGCGGCCTCCACCACGGACGCAAATTGCGCCGGCCACAGGCTGGTCCAGGCCTGGCCCATCAACGGCGCGAAATCTTCGATTTCCAACAGAAACTGCCCCTTGGCATTCATGAACTGCAGCCGTCCCTGCCGATCGAGCAACTTTAAGCAATCGGGACTGCTTTCAAGCACGGCGCGGTTGAATTCAGCTGCCGCCACCCGGGCATCGCCGATGCGCTTGCGCTCGGTAATGTCCTCAATCGCCAGGAGGATGAGTTCGGGTGCGCCCGCTGTGCCAGGCATGCGGCGGGCATGGAGCAACATCGTGCGGCGTCCAATGGTTCGAAATTCATGCGTGACCTCGAGGTCGCTGATCACGGTATGTTGCGTCCGGATTTTTTCGATGAGCTCTCGCAGTTGGGGAATGTTCCATTGCCCATTGCCCAGTTCGTAAACCAACCTGCCCTCGGTTTCGGCGGGTGTGACCTCGAAGTTACGGTAGAAGGCCTCGCTGGCCGTATTGACGCGCAGATCGGCCCGGAGCACGAGGAACGGCACGGGCGTGGCGCGCAGAATGGCCTCGGCGTAGTCGCGCCCCGCTTTGACTTCGCGCTCGGTGCGCTTGAGTTCGTCGATGTCACTGAGCACGACCACGACGCCGTCGATCTTATTATCGAGCGTGAGGTAGGGTCGGGCGCGCAACCCATACCAGCGCCCTTCCTTATCCCGCACCTCGCGCTCGCGAAGGCTCATGGTGTCGATGACTTCCATCAGCAGAATCTCGAGGTCGGGGAGATCGAGGTTGTGCCGGATGCCGGCGACGCTGCGACCCAGATCGGTCGAAAGAAGATTGAAAAGCTTCGCCGCTCGCGGTGTGAAACGCCGGATCGTGAGATCACGCGCGAGCAGCAGGATGGCCGTGTGAATGCTGATTTGGAGATTATTCAGGTCGGCATTCAGCCGGTTCGACTCGTGGTTTCGGCTGACCATCTCGTCGTTGATCGTGGTCAGCTCCTCGTTGGTGGACTCAAGTTCCTCCTTCGATGTTTCCAGCTCCTCGTTGATGCTTTGCAGCTCTTCGTTTGCGCTCTGCACCTCCTCGCTCGAAGCCTGAAGCTCTTCGGTACCTGCCTCATTTTGCTCCTGGATCGATTGGAGATAGTCGCGCGTCTCCGCGAGCTCCCGCTCCAGCTCGGCAATTCGGCTGGCCGTTTCCCGCCGGCCCAAAACCGGTGCTGGAGCGCGCGCAGAACTGTTTTTTCTCCCGGTTTTCGCGGAGTCTTCAAATAAAACCAGGAAGCATGTTTCCTTGAGGTTGCGCAGCGGAATCACCTGAAGCGTCACGGTGCGCGTGCTACCATTTTGCGTGATGCGAACGCCCTCGAGCCGCACCGGTTTCTTGCTCCCCTTCGCTTTGCCCATCGCCGTGCGCAACGGCAGCATGAGTCCTTCGCGCGCCATCTTGAGCACATCGAAGCTCGCCTTGCCCGACGGCGGCTCCAGAAACGCGCCGGTCGCGCCCCGAAACTGCAGTACCTGCCCCTCGGCATTTATGAGCACGCTGGGTGGGGCAAACTGGCTGACGGAAATGCGATCGGCCTCCCGCTGGGCGTTATACTCACCTCGAAGGCCATCCGGCAACACCGGCTCGGAAGCCGATGAGAACACAGCCTTGTGACCCGGCGCGGGTGGCGTGGCGCGAGCATTCGGCATTGCCAGACGGAAGCTCGGAGTCGGCGCGGCTTTTTTGGAAAAGATTTTTTGTTTCTTGTCGGCCACCGCGAAAAGTTCGGTGAACTGCCCGATCGACTCACTTGCACCCAGAAAAAGAAAGCCACCCGGCTTCAGCGCATAGTGAAACGCGGGGAAGATTTTCTTCTGCAACTCCGATTCGAGATAGATCAACACATTGCGGCAAGAGATGAGATCAATGCGCGAAAAAGGAGGGTCGCTCGCCACGTTTTGCCGCGCAAAGACCACCTGCTCGCGCAACGCCTTCGTCACCCGCCAGCCTCCTTCCTGCTCGACAAAGAAGCGCCGCAACCGCTCGGGCGAGACATCCTGGGCCAGCGAGTTCGCATAAAGCCCGTGGCGCGCTTTTTCCAGCGCCGTCTCGTTGAGATCGGTGGCGAAAATTTGCAGTTTAACCGCGCGTGGATCGTTCGCCGTCGCTTCGGCGAAAGCCATGGCGAGCGAATACGCTTCCTGACCGGACGAGCAGCCGAGCACCCAGATGCGCACCGGGTCGTCGCGGCCGCGTTGCGCGAGGAGCTTGGGGAAAAAAATCCGTTTGAGAGTGTCGAAGGCGTCCGGGTTGCGGAAGAAGCTGGTCACGCCGATCAGCACATCAGAGTAGAGTGCATCGAGTTCCTTCGAGTTGCCGTTCAGGAACGTGGCGTACTCCGCGAGCGTCTGGCGCTGGTTGAGGACGAGCCGACGCATCACGCGTCGTTGAATCGTGCTCGATTTGTAGAGCGTAAAATCGACGCCGCAGTGGTTGCGAAGGAGCAGCAGAATTTTCTTGAAACCTTCCCTCCGTGCGTCGGCCAATTCTGCTTCGGCTCCGCCCTTGAGCTTGGCGAGTCGGGAGACCTTCGATGGCGTGCCGTGTTTCCCGCGGATGGATGCTACATCCGGCCGCTCGAGTGCAGGGTCCCCTCGTTGAGGGTCGAACGGTAACGCCGTGAGCATCTCGCCGGTAGAATTGGTGATAAAGGGATGCCTGGCGACGCGCGCGAGCTCCATCGCAATGGCTTCCGGTGAAAGCACGAAATCGACGCAGCCGGCAGCGGCGGCACTACGGGGCATTGAGTCAAACTTAGCTGAGTCGTCCTGCGCGAACGTTACGCCGCCCTCGGCCTTGATCGCCTCCAGTCCGAGCGTCCCGTCGGTCGCTGTGCCGGATAACACGACGCCGATGCAGTGCTCGCGTCGATCGTGAGCCAGCGATTCCAGGAAGAAGTCGATCGATCGCGTCGGGCCTCTCACCTTCCCGCGTGGAGTCAGCTTCAAGATGCCCCTGGTAATCGCCATCTGCACGTTGGGTGTGATGACGTACACGCAATTCGGTTCGACGCGCAGGTTGTGCTTCACCTCCCGCACCGGCATCGTCGTGCTGCGGGCAAGTAACT
>JBDSPT010000320.1:0-5445 GCA_039930205.1 Opitutus sp.
GACCCCAACGTGGATGAGATGAAACAGACGACCCGCGTGCGGGCCGTGTTACCAAATCCGCACTACAACGTCGGTGGCGAGGCTCACCGCCTGCCTCACCGCGTGCTGGCGGAGGGCCGGGTGCACATTGAAACGCCCGCGGTGCTCGCAGCGCCGCGCTCGGCCATTCTCGATACCGGATCTGGTCCCGTCGCCTACGTGGCCAGCGACGAGCACACGTTCCAGCAACGGAAAGTCCGGCTCGGTCGCCGCGGCGATGCATCGGTCGAAGTACTTTCCGGCCTCTCATCCGGAGAACAAATTGTCACCGAAGGGAATCTGCTGATCGACGCTCAAGCTCAGCTCGCTTTCGAAGCGCTTCGTCCCGCCATCACGGCTGCTCCAGCGCCTGTCGCCGCGCCACCAAGCCCGGCTGAAAGTACGGTTCCGCCCGCCGGGACCGATCCTCTCCTACCACTCGCAAACCTCGCGGTCGATGCCGCGGACGCCCTGGCGAGCGACGATTTCAATCGGTACCAAAGTCTTTTTCCACGGCTGACCGAAATTTCCACGCCACTGGGTCTGCCGTCGTTGCAACCGGGTGACTCGTTGAAATCCGCGCGCAGTTCGTTCGAGCCCTGGAGTACCGCCGTCGCCGAACGGCTGCAGTCACACCGCGGACATTTGGGCCTGAAGGTCTATCAGTGCCCGATGTCGCCCGTTTCGCAAAAAGGTCGCTGGGTCCAGCGGACGAGTCCGTTGAAGAATCCCTTCTTCGGCTCGGCCATGCCAGACTGCGGCGAAGAGATCCGCTGATCGAGCAATCCTCAACCTCGACTCACCATGATCTCAGCTCTCATCCGCTGGTCGCTGCAGAATCGATTTATCGTCCTCAGTGCCACGCTTCTGCTGTTCGGCTGGGGATGGTTTGCCGTCCGGCACGTTCCCATCGATGCCATCCCTGATCTCAGCGAAAATCAGGTGATCGTTTTCGCGGATTGGGAAGGTCGCAGTCCGCAGGAAATCGAGGACCAGGTCACTTACCCCCTGTCGGTGAATCTGCAGGGTCTCGCTGGCGTGCGCACCGTCCGCGCAACGTCGATGTTCGGCTTCTCGCTCATCACGGTGATTTTCGACGACAAGGTGGACAATTACTTCGCCCGCACGCGCGTACTCGAGCGGCTCAACTACTTGGGCAACCTATTGCCGAACGGGGTTACCCCTCGACTGGGACCGGACGCCACGGGCTTGGGCTGGGTCTACCAGTACTACCTGAAGGTGGAAAGCATGGGATCGGCTCAGACCGGAACGCCGCCGGCTCCGGGCGATCATGTGACGAATCGAACCTATGACCTCGGCCAGTTGCGGGCCCTACAGGATTATTTTGTACGCTATCAGCTCGCCGCGGTTCCCGGCGTCGCGGAGGTCGCGAGCATCGGCGGATTCGTTCGCCAGTGGCAGGTGGAGGTTTCGTCTCTGCGCATGCGAGCACTCGGCGTCACCCTCCAGCAGGTGATGGATGCGATCTCCGCCAGCAATCTCAACGTCGGGGGCCGGACGCTCGAGGAGAATGGCCAGGAATTCGTCGTGCGCGGACGCGGTCTGGTGAACTCGGCATCCGATCTCGAAACGATCGCGTTGACCGTCCGCGAAGGCACGCCGCTCTATCTGCGTGACATCGCGAGCGTGCAAATCGGCGGTGATTTCCGTCGCGGCGCGCTCGACGTGGACGGGCACGAAGTCGTCGGTGGCGCGGTCGTGATGCGCTCCGGCGAGAATGCGTATCAGGTGATCAAAGACGTAAAGGCACGGATCGCGCTGATCAGCGCCGGTCTGCCTCCCGGGGTCACGATCGTGCCGTTCTACGATCGCAGCGATTTGATCTCGCGCGCGATCGACACCCTCAAAGGCACGCTCTGGGAAGCCGTGATTCTCGTGACGCTCATGCACGTCATCTTCCTGTTCCATTTCCGCAGCATCCTGATTGTCACCCTCCCGCTCCCCGCCTCCATCCTCGTCGCGTTTATTCTCATGCGCGAGTTCGGGATTCAATCCCACATCATGTCGCTGACCGGCATCGCGATCGCGATCGGTGTATTGGTGGACGCCGCCATCGTCATGACCGAAAACGTCATTCGGCACTGCGAACTCGAAGAAAAAAAACTCGGACGCCCGCTGACCCGACACGAAACGCGGGACGTCGTCCTGGTCTCTTCGCAGCAGGTGGGCCGGCCGATCTTCTTTGCGATGGGCATCATCATTCTCGCCTTTGTGCCCATCTTTCAACTGACGGGGCAGGAAGGAAAACTCTTCCACCCGCTCGCATGGACGAAGACGTTCGCGATGATTGGAGCCACGGTTTTCGCCGTTACGCTGGTCCCGGTGCTTTGCACGTTCCTCGTGCGCGGACCGTTTCACGCCGAGGAGCGCAACATCGTCATGCGCGTGCTGCTCAAGCTCTACGATCCGGTACTCGATTGGGCGCTGCGCCATCGCAAGACCGTGATCGCACTTGCCGCTGCGCTGCTGACGCTCTGCGTCGTCATTGCCTTCGGCCTTCCGGTGAAGCTCACGGCGCACCTCCCGAAACCTCTGGCACGCCTCGCCTCCGGCTTTGGATCCGAGTTCATGCCCACACTGCAGGAAGGCTCGCTGCTTTTCATGCCGGTCCTGC
Source organism: Opitutus sp. (assembly GCA_039930205.1). Lineage (GTDB taxonomy): Bacteria > Verrucomicrobiota > Verrucomicrobiia > Opitutales > Opitutaceae > Opitutus. The sequence continues at coordinate 2,654 of JBDSPT010000320.1, forward strand.
TGCCAAGCACTTCGTTGACCGAAGTGAAACGCATCATGGCCTGGCAGGATCGCGTCATCCGCGACACGCCTGAGGTCACGAGCGCTGCCGGAAAACTCGGACGTTTCGACACGGCGACGGATCCCGCGCCCACGGAAATGATCGAGACCACGATCATGTTGAAACCTTCGCGAGCATGGCGGCCCGGTATGACAAAGGAGAAACTCATCGCGGAGCTGACGACGAAGCTCACGCAGATCCCCGGCTACGTTCCGGGATTCCTCCAGCCCATCGAGAACCGTATCCTAATGTTGTCGACGGGCATCCGGGCCCAGCTCGGCATAAAAATCTTTGGGGACAATCTCGACGCGCTCCAACGCAAGTCCATCGAAGTGGCTACTGCCGTGGAGCAAATTCCCGGAGCGACGGGCGTCGCACCTTCGCGCGTGCAGGGCAAACCGTATTTGGAGATCACGGTCGATCGCGCCGCGATGGCCCGCTATGGATTATCCGCCGCTGATGTCCTGGCCGTCGCCGAAACCGGTCTCGGTGGAAAAACGGTTACAACGTCGCTGCAAGGTCGGGAGCGCTGGCCGATTCAAGTGCGGTTCGAACGCGCTGACCGCGAAGACCTGGATCGGCTCGGCGCGATCCCGGTCGCGACCCCCAACGGCACTTACATCCCGCTAGGTCAGGTCGCGACCATCGAACGCGTCCTCGGCCCCAACGAAATCTCGAGCGAGAATGGCCGGCTACGATCGTTCGTGCAGGCCAACGTCACCGGGAGGGATCTCGGATCGTTCGTCAACGACGTGAGAGAACGGATTGGAAAAACGGTGACCTTGGATCCGGGCATGACGATCGAATATTCCGGCCAGTATGAAAACCAGATCCGAGCCCGACAGACCCTTCGCCTGATCATGCCTGCCGTCCTCGCGATCATTTTTGTCGTCCTGACTTTGACGTTTCACTCTGCGGCCGAAGCCGCCCACGTCATCCTCGCCGTCCCGTTCGCGCTCACGGGCGGCGTGCTGCTGCAGTGGTTCATGGGTTTCAACTTCAGCGTCGCCGTTTGGGTCGGCTACATCGCGCTGTTCGGAACGGCGATTCAGACCGGCGTGGTGATGGTCATCTACCTGGAGGAAGCGGTAAAAAAAGCCATCGCCTCAAAGTCGGTCGCGCCACGGCCAACGATCGCCAACGAAAATGGGAGTGACCATGCGACCGCTCCTGTGCTGACGCGTGCGGAACTGGTTATGGCCATCAAGGAAGGCGCACGCCTTCGCCTTCGTCCGAAAGTGATGACCGTCGCGACCGCGATCGCGGGACTGCTGCCCATTTTCTGGAGCAATCGAACGGGCGTCGAAATCATGCGCCCCCTGGCTGCTCCCGTTGTCGGTGGGATGCTGTCGTCGCTCATTCACATTCTCATTGTGACGCCGGTGATCTTCGCCTGGCTCCACGAACGCCGGCTGTCGAAAGCGAAACTGAGCGACTGAAGCTTTTTTATCAAAGCTGGGGCCTCGTCGAAGTGGAGGAACGCCCGTCCAGGACCGATATACTTCAATTCGAAGATCTCCCGCGTCCCGCTCACACCAACGCCGGCCGCTCGGCGATCGTCCGAACCAGGGGCAGACGCAGCTCAAACACCGCGCCCCCGTGTGGGCCGTTATCGAGTTTCACCCGACCGCCGTGGGCTTCGATGATCACGCGCACCAAACTCAATCCCAGGCCCAATCCGCGCTCGGAACGACTCGAGTCGCCGCGATAGAGTCGCTCCCAGACGCGGGGCTGCTCCGCTTCCGGCACACCGGGACCCGTATCGCCAACCGTCAACACCGCCTCATCTCCTTCCGTCTTGGCGCTCACCCAGGCACGGCCGCCGGGCGGCGTGTACTTCACCGCGTTGTCGACCAGATTGGCGATCGCCTGCCTCAGTCGTATTCGATCGCCCAAGACAGGCATCGGCTGAGCGACCTCGGCCGTCAACGTCACGGGCTTCGCTTCCGCCACCTCCGCATAGAGATCCACAGCCCCCCGGGCGAGCTCCGCCAGATCACATTCGGCTTTGTCCAACCGCAGCATGCCAGCCTCGGCTTCGGAAATTTCCATCAGTGCGCGCAGAAGTTTCAGCACGTTGTCCGCCTGCTCCACGCAATCCGCCAATGCCTCACTTTGCGCTCCCTTCGCTTCGGTCGCCTGCAGCGCGAGCTCGGCGGTGCCCCGCAATCGGGTGAGCGGCGTGCGCAAGTCGTGCGCAACATTGTCCAGCGCTTCGCGCATGACGCGCAGCAGTTCCGCATTCTTGTCCAGCACCGTGTTGAACGCCCGCACGAGCTCGGCGACATCGTCATCGCGCCTGGGCGGTGGCACCCGTGCATCCCAATCTCCCGTCGCCACGATCCGTTGAGCGGTCGCAATCACGTCGCGCAACGGACGAGTGGCGCGGCGGGCGGTCATCACGCCGCCACCGAAGCCGATCACCACGACGGCGCCTCCAATCAACAGAAATGTCCGCCGTAACGGCCCCAGCAATACGGCGCGGCTGTCGGTGCTGCGCGCAACCTGGAGGAGCCGGCCGTCCACCAGCACCCGCGCTGCAACGGCGAGGTCTTGCTCCTGATCCTGCGGCACGCGCACGGTGTAACCGTGGTGCTCCGTCCATCCACCCCAGCCATCCGGCACGGAAACGCGTCGCGCATCGGCTTCGATCCAGTCGGGAGGAATTTTTCCCCACACGGCTTCACCGCCGCGACCGACCAACCGGATGAACAGTGAGCGGACATGCGGTCCCGCGCTGTCCTCCGCGACAC
>JBDSPT010000321.1:0-4168 GCA_039930205.1 Opitutus sp.
CGGACCGTGCCAGAGGATCAGCGCATCAGCATCGAGCACGGTGGCGGGGAAAGGGGCGTTGTACCCGAGCCAGACCGTTTTCACGTCAGCCACATCCTGGATCAGTGGGTTCTCCACGCTGGCTTCCTTATCGGTGAAAGCGAACTCATCCGGGCAGACGATTACAACTTGGGGGCGGGGGGAGGTCATGCGTGTCGCATCGTTCAAAGAAGCCGACAGGATGTCCACTCATGAGACAGCGTCCCGCCTCCAAGCGTTCGGCGTGAGGATTCCGTAGCTTGTGTTTCTCGATCGGCGAAGATGCGCTGTTCGCTTGGCCAAGACTGAGCAACGCTCACCCGACAAACGCGAAACACCACCGGTCACGCGCAACGGCGTGAGCCCGAGCTGGATCGTGCTGCCCGCCGGACCATGGGAAACCATCGCCAATTTTCTGGTGCAACGATTCCCTGGCATTTCCTCCGTGGTCTGGCAGGCGCGAATCGAAGCGGGCGAGGTGGTGGATGCCGCCGGCGTTGCGATTGATTCCCGGCGACGTTACGAGCCCGGGCTGAAAATCTTCTACTACCGCGCGATCGAAGCCGAGCCGAGGATTCCGTTCGAGGAAACGATTCTGTTCCAAGATGACGCTCTCGTGGTGGCGGACAAACCGCATTTCCTGCCGGTGATTCCGTCAGGTCGTTATTTGCAGGAGACATTATTGGTACGACTCAAACGTAGGTTGAACATTGATACGCTGACGCCGATCCATCGCATCGACCGGGAAACGGCAGGGTTGGTGGTGTTCACCGTTCAGCCCAAAACGCGCAGCGCGTATCAAAACCTGTTTCTGGCTCGCGCGATCCAAAAGACCTACATTGCAACCGCACCCTGGCGCACGGACCTCGCTTTCCCGCGCACTCATCGGAGTCGCCTCATGGAAAATCCGGACCGATTCATGCAAGTGCGCGAGGTGCCGGGAGAACCGAATTCAGAAACGCAGATTGAAGTGATCGAGCAGCGTGGAGTGTGGGCGACCTATCGGGTCAATCTGATGACAGGAAAGAAGCACCAGATCCGTGCGCATTTCGCGGCGTTGGGAATCCCGATCCGGCACGATCGGATCTATCCGAATCACCTGCCCGAAAACACCGACGATTTCTCGAATCCGCTGCAGCTTCTCGCGCAGTCGATCGTGTTCCGAGATCCCCTGACGGGCGAAGAACGAGCGTTCACCAGCAGACGAACGCTGGAGACTTTACCGCCGTGGTCGCTGAGCTGAGTCCCAAGAACCTTAGTAGAAGATGCAGCCACGCTCGTGAGAGCGTGGATCTTTGAGCTCAGGGACGCGACAATCCACGCCCTCACGGGCGTGCTACACCCCTGACTGAATTCGCGCATGTTCACTGTGTCCTCCGTAACCTCTGCGTTCAATTCAACTCAGCAGTAGACAAGCACGGGCACGCAGGCTCAAAAACCAAGCGGGCGGAGCTACGGCGACCTTACTGCAGAAAAAGCACGCAAACGGCCTTTGGCACCGTCGCTGTCGCCGAGGTACTCGTCAGCTTGCCGGTTTCGGCAGAAACCTTGAACACCGTTAAATTGTTCGAGGCCATGTGAGCGCACAGCAACCAGGCGCCATCCGGGGTGAGCGCGAAATTTCGTGGCGTATCGCCTCCGGTGGGGGTGATCTCGACGCGCGTCAACTCACCGGTCGCGGGATTGCGCGAGAAGACGGCGAGACTGTTATGACCGCGGTTCGCCGAATAGACGAAGCGGCCATTGGGATGAATGCGAATTTCGGAGGCCGTGCTCTTGCCTTTGAAATCTTCGGGCAGCGCGGCAACGCGTTGGAAGGGAGTCGCGACTCCGCGAACACCATCGTACGTGCACGCGGTCACGGTGCTGTCGAGTTCGTCGAGGACGTAGAATGACTTTCCGTCGGGAGAAAATGCGGTGTGCCGCGGGCCTGATCCCGCTGAGATTGTCGCGAACGGTGGTTCGAAGGGAGCGATGGCGCCGGTCGCGTGCTTGAGTTGGTACGCATACACCCGGTCGACGCCGAGGTCGGCGACAAACGCGATGCGGTTGTCCGGCGAGAGCGTGACCGAATGCGGATGCGGTTTGTCCTGGCGCGGTTGGTTGGGCCCGATCTGACCGGTGTGCGGAATCAAGGTGGCGAGTGGTCCGACCCGTCCATCATTGCCGACCGGGAAAGATGCGACGTAGGCACCGCCGTAGGATGCCGCAACCACGATGTGTCCCGTCGCGTCGATCGCGAGGTGCGTCAATGAGCCGCGGTCAGTCGACTGCACATTCAACAGGGTCAGCCGCGCGGTGGCGGGGTCCAGCGTCAGGGCCGCGACGGCGCCTTTCCCTTTACCCTCGACCGGGTCAACCTGCGTAAGGGCGTAAACGATACGGCCGTTCGGGTGTAGTGTGAGGAACTCCGGGTTGTTCAGCTCGATGGCCAATTCCGGCGTGGAGAGAGCTCCCGTTTCGGAGTTGAGCCGCACGGAGTAGATGCCGCGGCTATCGCCACCCGTGTACGTGCCGAGGAGCGCAACGTGATCTTTGGCAGGGGCGACGCCAGCAGTGCCGAGCAGTGCGAGAGCAAGAGCAGTCGGGAGGAAGCGGCGCCGGCGAGTGGAATTCAGTGAGGTTTGAGTGGGGCGGTGGGACATAAAGCGAGTGAGTGAGTTCGAACGCGAATGAGGCAATGCGCGAGGACAGAGTAAGGCCTAGGGCGATGCGGGAAATGGTTTCGGACCGGCCGATCCGGTTTGCTTCAACTCAGCGGCGAGCCAGTCGATGCCCGTGAGGTAGTTTTTCAGGGTCACTTCCGCATCGCCGCCTTTTTCCGCGATGATACCCACAGGTCCAGTCCATCCGCTGTCTTGAATCGTGCGCATCATCGCGAGTTCACTGTCGCCCTGAGAAGGGTAGATAATCTGGCCTTCCATTCGCATGCCCGTGACGTTGACGGCCACGACGTGGGGCTGGATTTTTTTCCAGAGGGATGGGAAGTCGACGCTATCATCGTGGTGTGGGTCGCGGGCGTGGCTGAAATTATAAACGAGGCCGACATCGTTGACGCCTTTCTTGCGAAGCCGGTTGAGGATGGCGAGTTGATGATCGAGCACGCCGAACCATCCGTTGTGGTTGTACATTCCCACGCGGCAGCCGTACGGCGCGGCGAGTCGGGCGAGGCCTGCGATCCGCTCTGCATTCAGTTCGGTCTGTTGTTCGTCGGAAAGCGGTTGCGTGGATTTGCCGGACGCCTGCATGACCCAAAGTTGGGGATGAACGTTGTGCCGCTTGAAGACCTCGAGCGTGGCCTTGGCCGCAGGATCCTCGGGCTGGAACGGAAACCACCACGCGAGAAGATTGATGCCGCGTTTCTTCAGTGCAGAGATTTCTGCGTCGAACGTCGGGATGTGTTCGGGGCGCCAGTCGTACGCGAAGTGTTTCAACCCAAGATGCTCCAGCATCGCGGCGCGTTCTTCGGGGCCCCGTTTGTTCGCATCGAACGGCACCACACACCAGGCCACCAGATTGTCGTGCGACCAGAGATTGGAATTCGGCTGGGGCGAGGACATGGTCTTCATTGGTTCTGCGGCGGAGGCCGCGGGGCAAGATACGATGGCGAGCGCGGCAATGAAAATGAGTCCGAAAAACGCACGATATTTCCAGCGATTGAACGGGTAGCGAAAAACCGAAGAACAGTGATCGAAGATCATATCGCGGGAGACAGGAACAGATGGAGCGTTGGGCCGAAAGATTTTTGGGACACCGTCACACGAAAGCCGTGGACGGCGCAGATGGTCGAAGGATGTGCAAGGTGTAGGTGGCGTCAAAGCCGGGCGTGTCGCTGGGAAGTGATATGCCACGGCGTGGGGCCCCGGTAGGGCGATGCCAGACGTATTCCCTGGTCGTCATTCTGGGCGCAGCGAAGAACCCAGTGCGCCTTGAGCAGTCACGAGAGACGTAAGAGTTGAAACGCCCTCCCGAGACGGGAGGCATGGGTAACGATTTATGAGCGTTGTTACGAAACGTTGGTTACTCTGATGTGAGCGGACCGAAAAAAACACCGAGCTCGAGCCGAAATTGTACGGTCCTCGTGCATGGTCAGCTTTGGGCTGAAAGATTGAGTCGAACGGGATCCTTCGCTCCGCTCAGAATGACAAAT
>JBDSPT010000322.1:0-5009 GCA_039930205.1 Opitutus sp.
ATGACGTGGCGGAAACCGCTTCGGCGGAGAAGAGAGGTGCTGCGAAACTGACAACGCCAATGGCCAGGACGTACCGGAGCGAAACCATTTTCAGAGAGATCATGCGGGTGGGGGTTATGAGAGCCGTTCGACGTGCGAGATTAGAAAAAGGTGCAACGCCGCCTCCGCTCGAGGAGAGGAAAACATCTGCCACTCAAGCGGCTTCGGCGTGGAATTCTTTGTTTCGACGATCGTCGCGTTGTGGCGGGCTTTCGGCCGCGTTCCGAAGCGGAACGCGCGTGAACGCGCTGACTACGGTGTCCGCGACTTCTTCATGCCGGAATCTTCGCCGACCGAAATGGACACCGTCTTGGCCACCGGATCGAAATCCGCCTGCACATCGACGACTTTCGAGAAAAAATGAGTCGGAGACTCCGCAACCAGCACGGTTTCGACATTCGAGAGGAGCAGCACCAAATTGGAATCACGGCGCGTGATCACGGCGTCCTGATATGTTCCGGTGAGGGCGTCGAGTGCCGTGTTCGACAAATAAAACTCCGGCCGGCTTTGCGCGCCGAGTTCTCGAACCCAAACATTGCGGAAGCGGACCGGGTTGCCGTGATCTTGAAACGCGATGGGCAGTTTCTCCGGATGCACGCGGTAGGGCGCCCGTTCCAACCAACCGGTTTCGCCAACCAGCTCGACGTTGTTCTGAATCACGACGCCATTGTGAAAAACCGTGAGGCGGGCGGGTGACGCGAGTGATCCATCGTTGGAGAATTTCGGCGGGGTCCACAGCATGTCGTAGGTTTGCCACTCGCCGGGTTTGCGCGAGGCATTCACCAGCGGCGGATATTGGTTGTACACCGAACCGGCCGACCCGTCCGCGTAGGTTTTATTGTCATACGAGTCCAGAACTTGAACCTCATAGCGGCCCATGCCGAAGAAGACGCCACTGTTACCGCGTCCCTGGCTTTTACCTTTGACGTTCGCCGGGGTTGCAAACTCGACGTGAAGCTGGCAGTTGCCGAAACTCTGCAGACTGCGGATGTAGCCGCTGCCCGGAACGCATTCCATCGCTCCATCTTTCAGAATCCATTTCGAGGGCTCTCCATCCATGGCTGACCACTTCGAGAGATCAGTGCCGTCGAACAACACCACGGAATCTGATGGAGCCTTGCCAGCTTTGTCCGGAGTGCTGACGAATCCAGGATCAATCACGACGGGCGCCGGCCGATTTCGATCGTGGCCCAGCCAGTGGTGGGCGGGGTCAGTGAGGCGGACCGTTAAATCGGTCTTTGCGGTCAAGTCGCGGGGCTCTTGAGCGGCTGCAATGCCAACGCTGGCAAGAGCGGCGTAAACGACGGTGCCAACAAGTGCGCGTGGAAGTGGGGGGAAGTGAGAGGGCATGGTAACCAGTCCAAGAGAATGCTTTTTTGACCAAAGACGAGCGCTCAAAATGAGGGGTCGTTCCGCGGATGTGATCGGCGCCCGCTTTTCCGCGCGCTTGCGGCTTGGGCGTAGCACGCATTCGAGATCGGAGAATCGGTGGAGCATCGGTCATGAGACCGAGGACCGGCGCGCCCTGCCGCGCTTTCACCGTCTCACGACGGCGACTACTTCCGACTGCATGGATCCCGCGTCAACCTGAAGCATCACCGGCAACTCGCCGACGAGATCAATGAGACGATTCGAGGCTCTGGCCCGACCGGGAATCCACAGGCGGCTTGGTGTGGCTCACCGCTGGCGGTCTCAGCGCCACGAGTTCGGAAATAAATGCATTTCGCATCGTTGATTCCGGGTAGAGTTTCACAGCGTCAGTGAGCGACAGAATTTCAATGCGGCAGTCGCAGTGTTGCGCGACCAGCCATTTGATCGCACCCACGTAAGGTTCGATCCGGCTGGCCATGTATTCAAAATTCGGCGCTTCGCCGGGGTGGAGAGGCCGGATGTCGTGGGCACGTTCCTGGATAAACTTTCTACCGAGATCGGCGAAAGTCGGCGTGAGCTTGAGATCGAGGACGGCAATATCGTGCCAGAGCGACATGGTCCCTGATTTGAGCAAGAATTCTGTATCGGCCTGGCGCCGAGGTGACTGACGGATGGCTGCAAGCGCTTCGTCGCGAAGCTCGTTGCCGGGATTGAGATACGGCAGCCATTTTCGGAGTGCGACGTGCGGGCCGAGGGCCTGAAACGCATCGCGGCGATTTTGCCTCGCCGCCGCCAGCGGATCGAGCGCGTCACTGTTCGCTCCTGCTTGGGAGAGCTCAGCTGCGGCCATCGCCGTCGAATGCGTTCTCGGCGTCCACCATGGTGAAATCGAGAGCACGAGGAGAGCTGACCAGGCGAATCCCCCGACCATCCACTCGGGTGCAGCTCCGTGCAAAGCGGGGAAGTAGGTCCAGCTGGCGAATCCGATAATCAACAAAGGTGCGGTCCAACCGACGATTAATCGACGACTCGACCCTTCGCGTGACGGCGTATGCGCGGCGATCGCCGCGATCGCCGCGACACCCGAGGCTGGCACGAGAACAAGTGCGGCGGCCGCGCTCGCCGTTGAGATTCCAGTCTGCGAAAAGACGGTCGCCATGATGGCAGCGAGCGCTGTCCATAACGCCGCAGTCAAGATGTATGCGAATGATCGCGACAGTCCGGCTTCGCCATCGCCACTCGTCAGGGTTGCCGTCGTCAGAACGGCTCCGAAATACAGAGGTACCGTGAGCAGCAACAGGACGGAAAAAAAGATCATTTCCGGTTCTACGGTTGGTCCACGTGGAAGTGGACACGCTCACAATAGCGACAGCGGAAGATGCTCGCGCGGGCCAGCGGATCGGGGTGATAGCGAAAGGCCGGAAGTTCCATGACGAGTGAGAAGTCTACCGTTCAGAGCGGATAACCCTGCCACAGTACCCACAGCACACGGCCGCAAATCGCAGCGATCACCAACGAGGAAAACCGCAGCACCCCACGCGTGGCCAGGAAGGCAAACCCAGCGACCAACGTTCCAGCCGAGCTCGTGAAGCAGGCAATGGTGCGAGCCCAAGTTTGTTGTTCGTCCAAGCCTCGCGCCGTAAGAAACAGAGTCACGGCGAATGCGACACCGACAAGCGAACCAACCGCTACTGCTCGTGCGACTCATTTTCCAAGCGCCCCAATTATCCTCGCCAGGAATTGTATCACTCGCGTCATGCCGGTCAGCACCAGGAGCACTGCATCCGGATTTGGCACCGACATAGAGTCGGCTCTCTGAATCCGCGTCCGCGCAAAAAAGTAAGCAGTGCAGAACGAGAGCCCGACCAGGGATGCGGTCCCGATCACCGCCGACCCGGAATAAAACGCGGTGATGACGTGCTGCATGGAATTCATACGCTGATGGGGAACACGATCGATGCTGGAGTTGGAAACCAGACCTGCGACGGGCGCGGAAACAGGACGTGACGCGACCGACAGCGAAAGATAGCCGAATGCGGCGGGCGTTGGTATTGACCGAAAGGCCATGGGCCGATCGGCCCATGCGACTCCCATGCCCTCGCGCCGATCACCTGAACGAAGATGTCGCCAGGTGCGTCCGGCGAACGAATGTGAGGAAGCGCAGCGTCTTTGAACTGCGTCCGAAAATGAGAACGCCCCGGCGGACACAGACGCGAGTCAATGACGCCGCACGGCTGCTGACCTCAGTACGGCGAATCGATAGCTCCGCCGTAGTTATTCACCTTGGTCACGTCGTCAGGAGCGATCTCAAGCGAGCACGTCTTTTACGACGTTGCCGTGCACATCAGTCAGCCGGAAAAGACGCCCCTGGCTCTTGAAGGTCAGACGTTCGTGATCGATGCCCATCAGGTGAAGAATCGTCGCTTGCAGGTCGTGCACGTCGACAGGGTTCTCGGTGACGTTGTAACCAAATTCGTCAGTCGCGCCGTACGAGTACCCACGTTTTACCCCGCCGCCCGTCATCCACACCGTGAAACACCGCGGATGATGATCCCGGCCGTAATCGTCCGCGGTCAGCTTGCCCTGAGAGTAATTCGTCCGTCCAAACTCTCCACCCCACACCACGAGCGTGTCATCCAACAGTCCGCGTTGTTTGAGATCGGTGACGAGCGCATAGCTGGCGCGATCGACATCCGCGCACTGGCGTCGGATCTGTTTCGGCAGACTGCCGTGCTGGTCCCAGCCGGGATGATACAGCTGAATGAAGCGAACATCGCGCTCGGCGAGCCTCCGCGCGAGCAGGCAGTTCGCCGCGAATGTCCCCGGCTGTCGCGCTTCTTCGCCATATAGTTCATAGGTCGAGGCTGGCTCCTGTGAAAGATCGGCCACCTCCGGCACACTGGTTTGCATGCGGTACGCCATTTCGTACTGAGCAACGCGCGAGGAGATTTCCGGATCGCCCAAATCGTCGAACTGCTGCGAGTGTAACTCCGCCAGGCGATCCAGCATCATCCGCCGTGCCCGCAGCGGTAGACCGTCGGGATCGCGCAGATACAACACCGGATCGCTTCCACCGCGGAACTGCACGCCTTGATGCGTGCTGGGCAGGAAACCATTCCCCCAAAGCCGCGAATATAAGGGTTGGTCGATCCGGTCCTTCGAAATCAATACGATGAATCCCGGAAGATTCTGATTTGCGCTGCCCAGACCGTAGCTCAGCCAGGATCCCATGCTGGGGCGCCCGGGGAGTTGATGACCGGTTTGGAAAAACGTGATCGCCGGGTCGTGATTGATGTGCGGCGTGTGCATCGAACGGACGAAGCAAAGATCGTCCGACATTTTCGCCGTCCACGGCAGCAAGTCACTGAACCACGCACCGCTCTGGCCGTGACGAGCGAATTGGAAATGCGACCCTGCCATCGGCAAGGTCGATTGGCTGGCTGACATTCCGGTGAGTCGTTGGCCCATCCGCACGCTCTCCGGCAGATCTTCGCCGTTCCGCTGATTCAGCATCGGCTTGTAGTCGAAGAGATCCAATTGAGACGGTCCGCCCGCCATGAACATATAGATGATCCGTTTTGCGCGCGGAGCGAAATGGG
>JBDSPT010000323.1:0-3437 GCA_039930205.1 Opitutus sp.
GTTTGTCACGTAATACGTGACAAACCAAGTTCGGCGTTCGGGGGCTCCGTTTCGAATTAGTGGGCGAGCGCGACCGGCTTCAGTCGGGCACAACGACCAGCTGCGCACGTGGAATGGAGGCGAGAGAGAGCGCGCGCGGCGAGGAGCCGACCTCTGCACAAAATGGGTCCGACCCGGCCGTAAATGCCCAACCCGGTTTGTCACGTAATACGTGACAAACCGGGTTGGGCGTGCGGTGGTTCGACCCCGCTTTCGGATGGGCTGGCTCGACGGCGTGCGGCCGACTCGACGACACGGTTCGGTGCGTCGAGTCGCGAGGTCGACAGGGGCGTCGGGCCACCTCACTCCACATCAGATCGATCAGCGCCGCGCCGCTTGACCTCCACCTACGCACGGACATTCGTGCTCGGGTGAATCTTGATCCAGAGGAGAGCGCGTTTCTACGCGACGTTGTGAAGGCCTCGCGGCAGAAAGTGCATCATGTGCATTGGGTCGATCGCGACGGCACTCCTCGACAGACCGCCCTGAGTCCACCCGAAGTCACTCGTCTCAATACGATCGCCCAGCGCTTGAAAACGTCGAAGAGCGAGGTCCTTCGCCAGGCTGCGCACATTCCTGTGCCGAAGAAGTCTTCAAGTCCTTCTTCAGGACCAACCAGCGGCGATCCCGAGTCTTGAGACTCGAGTACGCCAGCAGCGTCACCTCGCGATGAAACCGCGAACCGCTACAGCATTTTTGACGAAAGATGGATCCACGCTTGTGAGAGCGTGGTTTCCTGGACTCAGGGACGTACCCGTTCACGCCCTCACGGGCGCGGCCACCCCATCGCTGAATTTGCCCTAATCGAACGATTCCGAGAGACGCCTTCTCGTGCCGCTTTGACTGCGTTCGTTGCAGAATTCCGCTGATCGCGTCATGATCGGCGGCAGCATGCGTTCCCATTTTTCGCTCAATCAGGCAGGATTTCGCCGGGATCTAAGCCGATTTGTCGTTTTTCTGCTCGGCGTTGTCGGGCTTGTACTCACCTCGGGCTGCTCCCTGCTCGTTCGGCCAACGACCACGCCGATAACCACGAAGTGGATCCGCCTGAATCCGGAAAAGCAGGCCGACACCCTGGTTCTTTTTCTGCCCGGTCGCGGGAGCGTGATGAGCGAATTCGAAGATAACGGATTCGTCGACACCCTGCGTCGTGCCGGGGTGCACGCGGATGTGGTGATCACCGACGCTCATCTGGGTTACTATATGAATCGGACCGTGATCGACCGGCTGGCCGCTGACGTGCTCGAGCCCGCGCGCGCGCGAGGTTACCAGCGTATCGTTTCCGTGGGTATCTCGCTCGGTGGTCTCGGTGCACTGCTTTGCCAGCGCGACCAGCCCCAGTCGCTGGACGCGATCGTGCTGATGGCGCCGTATCTCGGAGACCAGAAGTCGCTCTTCCGCGACATTGATGCCGCTGGCGGTCCTGCCCTGTGGGCCAAAAACCGTCCGTTGCGCGGAGGAGAAGTCGACGAACAGATCTGGACCTACCTTGGCCAGCATGCGAACGAACTGCCGCCAACCTGGCTCGCGTCAGGTCGCGAGGATCGGCTCGCAAAGGGGCAAAATATGCTCGCCACGCTGCTTCCAGCCAACCGTGTCCTGACGATCGAAGGTCGGCACACTTGGAAGACGTGGCGCGCTCTGTGGACGAAGATTTGCGAGGAATCAGAAGTTTTTGCGGTGGAGAAGCGCGGGTAGGATGAGCAGGCAAAGGCTGTTGGCCCGTCCGTCCCCGCAGGTCGTGCGCTCGCGCGCGCTCCGTCGCTGTTTGATTCCGAACGCCGGCCATTCGGAACGGTGCGCGAGCAAGTCCGCTGCCGGCACACGGGCCCGAACCGCAACGGGCAATCTCGGTGAGCCGTCGTCTACGATCTAACCTGAAGGGTTCGAGCGGGCATTCGCGATACGCGGACTTTTGGTCGTCACGACGCGCGTTGCACCGGTCGGGATTGGCTTCGGCCGCGGCGTCACCACAAATCGCAGTCTCCGCATAAATGCCGGCTCGACGTTGCTCCGCCGATTCGTGGTGAGCACCACGATCCCTCCCTGCTCCTCGATCTGCTGAAGCAAGTCATTCACTTCGATGTTGGCGAACCGGTCGTGCGAATCCTTCACGTCGGTTCGATGGCCGAATAGCGCATCCGCTTCGTCCAAGACCAACACCGCGTCTCGCTTCTCGGCCTTGGCGAAGGCAGCCGCGAGATTCTTTTCAGTTTCACCGATGTACTTGCTCACAATCTGTTTCAATTTTACGAGGTACACCGACTTTCCCTTACCCTTCGCCCAACGACGCGCCTCGGCCGCACTCGTCACAGCGATCGCACTACGCATTCCCCCGCGGACCGCGTCGACGTGCAGTCGTAGTATCCGACCACCCAGCTCGCTTGTCATTTTCCGCGCCGGTACAGGTGCTTTCACCACGTGCGCGACGTCTCGCACGACCCGTGAACCCGGCGCTTTCACCACGTGCAAGGATGGCACGGGTTGGGGTCGGATGATGGTGGTTTTTGAAGAAGCCATGCTTGCGACCATACTCAACTTGCTGCGGGTGTCAGCTCGAACGATACTTGCAGCCTCGTTTCGCGCAGGGGGGATGGTCGAGTTTCTGGACATTTTCGTCACCTCAACCACTTGTTGCCGTCACGCCCCCACGTTCCCCACCTTCTTCTTGTGAATCCTGCCCAGCACCAAGTCGTTGTCCGTAATCTCAAGAAGTCCTACGGCGCGGTGGCAGCGGTTCGCGGTGTCACCTTTCAGATCGAACCAGGCGAAATCTTCGGCCTCCTCGGGCCCAACGGTGCCGGTAAGACAACCACGCTCGAATGTCTCGTCGGTCTGCGCGACGCGGATTCCGGCGAGCTTGAAGTGTGTGGGCTCGACGTGCGAAAGCAGCCCCGCGAGGTGAAACAAAAAATCGGCGTTGCCCTCCAAAGCACCGCTCTCCCCGACCAGATCACGCCACGCGAAGCCCTGAAACTTTTCGGCGCGTTCTATCGCGAACGCACGGATCCCGCGACCCTGCTCCAACGCTTCGCGCTGACCGAAAAGGCCGATGCGCGATTCTCCACGCTTTCCGGCGGTCAGCGTCAACGTCTCGCACTCGCGCTCGCCTTCGTGAATCGGCCCGAGCTCGTCTTGCTCGATGAACCCACCACGGGACTCGATCCCCAATCGCGTCGCGAACTCCACGACGAGATCGCCCGCATGAAGCAGGACGGCCACACCGTGTTGCTGTCGACTCACTATCTCGAAGAAGCCGAGCGCCTCTGCGATCGGATCGCCATCATCGTCGCCGGCCAGATCGTCGCGACGGGTGCGCCCCGCGACCTCATCGCGCAATCGAGCACCCATCAGCTCGTCACCGTCATCACCTCGCCGACATTGGACCCGACCGCGCT
>JBDSPT010000324.1:0-4002 GCA_039930205.1 Opitutus sp.
ATCTTTGTGATCACGCATCACTTCCATCTCGTACTCTTTCCAACCCAGAAGGCATTCTTCGACCAAAACCTCGTGAACCGGTGAAAGATCCAGACCGTTTGCGACAATCTGCTCGAACTCCTCGCGGTTGTAAGCGATGCCGCCTCCGCTGCCACCAAGAGTGAACGAAGTGCGGATGATCAACGGATAAATCCCTAACATCTCGGCGGCATCGCGCGCTTCCTGCATCGACTTTACGGTGCGCGATTTTGCTACGTCCAAACCGATCTTGAGCATGCACTGCTTAAACAGCTCGCGGTCTTCACCCTTGTTGATGGCATCGGGCTTTGCTCCGATCATCTCCACCCCGTACTTCGCGAGCACGCCGGCTTTGTGGAGCTCCATCGAAAGATTAAGTGCCGTCTGACCACCGAGCGTAGGCAAGAGCGCATCCGGCCTCTCCACTGCGATGATCTTTTCCAGGATATCGAGAGTCAGCGGCTCGATATAGGTAACATCAGCAAACTCCGGATCCGTCATGATCGTCGCTGGATTAGAATTTACCAGAACGACGCGATACCCTTCTTCCTTCAGCGCCTTGCACGCTTGAGTGCCGGAGTAGTCGAATTCGCAGCCTTGGCCGATGACGATCGGACCGGCACCAATGATCAGGATGGACTTAAGATCGGGGCGTTTGGGCATGAACGTAGATTTCGTAGAGAGTTAAGTCCGGCGAAAGTGGCGGCAAGCGGGAAAGCAAATGCAACGCGCACAGGCGGAGCCGCCATCAGCGAGAAGCCCGCGACGGTCGTCAGAAATGTCTGCTTAACCAACCGGCACCCCCAGCCCAAAAATGCTAGGAGGAAAGGATCTTCGTCGCAGCAGCTTTGTCGCCGCGGCAGGCACGCAACACGGCTTCCCGGTATGCTTTCTCTTGTGCCGCCAAATGTGCAGACAGGGTCGGCCAGGTCCGCACATCGCGAACGCGAGCGGGCAGTTGCTGAGACGTCACAATTCGCGTCGTGGTTTCCGAGGCGATCTGCGTCACGACCTGCGACAGCTCGGCCAAATTGCCGGGCCACGAATAATCTGCGAGTACGGCCAGAGCGTCGTCCGTGAATTCAACCAAGTTCGCATCGAAACTCGGATTTGCCGCGTCGCTCAAAAAGCTTTTCACCAGCAACGGGATGTCATCTGTCCGGTCACGTAACGGAGGCAACTGCACGGGGAGCGAGGCCACGCGATAGAAAAGCTCGTCGTGGAATTTGCCCTCGTCGGTGAGCGCCTCGAGATCTTGTGTCGTCGTACAGATAAATCGGGCCGCCTGGCCGACGTTTCGCAAGACCGCCACCAACTCTTTCTGAATGGGCATCGCGAGTTTGTCCAGATGCTCGACGAAGAGGGTTCCGCTTTTCGCCTGCTCAGTCCAAGCACCGCCAGCTCCGTTCGGACCCAGCAGTCCCGATCGGGCCTCGGCTTCTGAAACGACCGAACAGTCGACTCTCACCATCTTCACTTCTGGCGCACCAGTCGCGGCGTGGAGAAGTTCTGCGATCGTCGTTTTGCCCGTACCATTCTCACCGACCAGAAGAACCGGCGTCTTCACTGCAGCTAGCTTACGCACCTGCTGAACTAATTTTCGGACCACGGGCGTCTGGCCAACCAAACGCGCCTCTATGTCGGTTGTTTTCGGTCCAACCGATACTGCGGCTGACGCTCGTTCATTCTGCAGCTGCTTGAACTCCACCCCCCGCTTGAGTGTCGCAATTAATTCATCAACGCGAAATGGCTTCTGTAAGTAATCGAATGCTCCAAATTTTAACGCCTGAACGGCACTCTCGGTACTGGCGTACGCCGTCATGATGATGACGATCGCACTGGATTCGTAAGCCTTGAGCTGTTTCAGCAAAGTGATGCCGTCCATCGGCTTCATGTCGATGTCCGCAAGCACGATGTCGAATTTCTCAGCTTTGTAGCGGGTTAATGCCTTTTCTCCATCCGTCGTGAACGAGGTCAGGAATCCGGTCGGCTGGATGACTGCTTCAAGCATCTCGTGAATCGAGAGGAGGTCATCGACGATGAGAACAGATGCCATGAAAGATAGCGCCAGCGTAAGCCGCGCGAGAGCGTCAGTAAACGCCGATTAGTTAACGCCGCCGGCAACCGCGCCCATTTGGAAGATCGGGAGGAACATCGCCATCACGATGCCGCCTACCACGACTCCGAGGAAAACGATCAGGATCGGCTCGATCAGAGAAGTCAGGGCGGCGACGGTCGCTTCGCATTCGACGTCGTAGAAATCAGCAATCTTGCCCATCATGCCGTCGACGTTGCCGGTCGACTCGCCGGCTTTCACCATGTGCTTCATCATCGATGGGAAGAAGGGATTGGCGGCGAGGACTTCCGAAACCTGTCCGCCTTGACTCACATGTTTTGAAATTTCGATACAGGCGTCTTCCACTTGGGTCTTGCCGCTTGCTGCGGCGACGATTTCCAAGGTCCGCAGGATCGGCACCCCCGACCGGATCAACGTTGCGTAAGTCCGGCAAAAACGAGACAGCGCAATCTTGTGCACGAGATTACCGAAGATCGGCGCTTTGATCAGCAGTTTATCCCGCTGGCGGCGACCCACCGGAGTCTTCGTGTACTTGCTCAGACCCCAATAAGCGCCGTACGCGGAAATGCCCACCAGCCACCAGTACGCTTTCATGAAGTCCGAAACATCAATCAGCATCTGAGTCGGTGCCGGCAGTCTTGATCCGAAGTCGGCGAACATCGCCGCGAATACCGGGATGACGAAAATCAAAAGCACGTTTACCAGTGCGACTGCCAAACCAATAACGGCGATTGGATACGTCATCGCTGACTTCACTTTTTTGGTCAGCTTGACCGTGGCCTCGAAATAGCCCGCAACCTTCGCTAAAATTTCCGCGAGGCCACCGCTCGCTTCACCGGCTTCCACCATGGAAATGAAGAGATTTGGAAACGCCCGCGGGAATTTCCGCACCGACGAAGAAAAAGAATTTCCGGACGAGATATCAGCGCGCACATCGCGAATCACGATACGGAAACATTGATCATCGGTCTGATCTTGCAGCGCTTCCAAACATTGCACGAGTGGCAAGCCTGCCGTTAATAACGAGGCGAGCTGCTGCGTGAAGATGGCGAGTTCGCCGAGCGGCAACTTGTAAGTCTTGGCTTTCTTCTCGAGCGACTTCTGTTTGGCCAAGGCTTGAGCCGCTTTAACGCTCGTGGGCCCCTTCTTCGGACTACCTGACCGTGCGATCGAACCAACATCCGAGGGTGCCGACGAGATTAATGCCATACTCTCCAGCAAAGGACCGCCTTGCGCCCTCGCAATCCCATTTACGTTCACAATCGGTAAAAACCTCCGTGAGCGGTCGGGGAGAACCTAGGCTTGACCGCACTGGAGCCGAAGCGAAAGTACTTTGGTGCCGCGGGTGTAGTTTAGTGGTAAAACTCCTCTCTTCCAAAGAGGTATCGTCGGTTCGATTCCGTCCACCCGCTCCAGCTTGGGTTCGAGACCATTAAATTAAGCGCGTTCGCTGGAGTCCGATCGTCCTTCCACATTGTCCAGCGGGACTTCTGCATCGAATCCGTGAATGTTATCCTTTTCGAATCGCTCGAAGACCGCATCGCCCTTTCGCGTGAGGATCGACGTGCTGTCCACATTCTGGACGTCCTAAAACGGCGGGAGGGGGACCTTTTCGATGCGGGCGTCGTCAACGGGCCGCGAGGAAAAGGAACCATTACGGAAATTGGAGCGGAGACGATTTCGGTCGCTTTCAGCTGGGCAGCGGAACCTGTCCCACTCGACCCGCTCTGCTTGATCATCGGTCTGCCCCGGCCGCAGACGGCACGATTGCTCCTCCGAGAACTCACCTCCCTCGGCGTGGCCGCGGTCCACTTCGTCGTCACCGAAAAAGGTGAGCCAAACTACGGTCAAAGCTCCCTGTGGCACACGGGCGAGTGGCGCCGACACGTAATCGCTGGCGTCGAGCA
>JBDSPT010000325.1:0-4804 GCA_039930205.1 Opitutus sp.
GTCAACCCGTATTCCGGAGTCGCACCATCTTGCGAAGCAACAAATTCGCCGAGGCGACACGCGCGCGATAACGCGGTCGCTGGAGAGGCCGAGTTGAGCAGCGCACCGAGCAACGCGCCAAGAAAGGCGTCACCAGATCCGACCGTATCGCGCACTTTGATCTCTCGTCCGCTCTCCCAGAACCATTCGCCGTACCACAGCAAACCTGCCCCACGCGCGCCTGCGGTCACGCAGATACGGGCAAGTTGATGCTGCCTGGCCAGACTTTCCGCGGAACGACGAAGCCCGTCCGCACTCCTGACCTTACGTCGCGTGAGCTCAGCGAGCTCTGAATCGTTCAATTTCACCAGCTGCGCGTTCCGCAGTGCAAAATTCTTCGCCGCCTCCGTATTGAACGGTGGTCGGAAGTTCAGGTCCACCACCCTCAGTGCGTTCGGCCAGGTACGCAGCAGTTGCTCAAGGGAGCGACGGTTAGCGGGCGTTCGAAGTGCGAGAGTTCCGAATACAACGGCCGACGGCACCGGACTGAGCGCGCGAAGCTTGGGGGAGAACGGGATCTGGTCCCATGCAACCTGCCGCACAATGTCGTACGTCGCGACACCCTTGCGATCGAGTTCAGCGATGACCGTTCCGGTGGGTAGGTTCGGGGATCGAGCAATGTAGGATACGTCCAAGCCCCAGCCCGTGACCCGCCTCAGCACTTCGTTACCGAGCAAGTCACGACCGACGGCACTGACCGGAAGAACCCGCAGTCCTTGTTTGGCCAGGTGGTACGCTGCATTGATGGGCGCGCCGCCGAGGAATAGACCTTTCGGCAAACAATCCCATAGCACCTCGCCGAAGCAGACGACGGTTGGTGCACCAGCTTTTCCTCGAGTGGCGGAATTGCGTGGGCTACTCATCCTTCATGGCCTCGGGTCCGAGGTGAAGTTCCTGGCAGGCACGAAGGTACGCGGCAGCCGACCACGCTTGAAATGCTTTGCCCATCGGACGTCCCGTCGTGCCGTGAACCCATTCGTTGAACTCCCACGACTGGGCTTTGCCCAGTTGGTTTACCCGGGCGAGTTTCACGAGTTCGGTGCGGGCAATATCATGCAAGCCGAGTCGGTGAATGAACCGTACCCACAATCCACCGACAAACGGCCAGATCCCGCCGTTGTGATAATGATGCGGCAGGTTCAAAAGATTGACGGTGTAGTAGGACCGCCAGTCCGGATCGCCAGATTGGACCACAGGGTAAAGGTTCGCGACCGGATACGGATCGTTCACGCCAACCCCCCACATGAATCGGAACGAGGTTCGCGCTCGTTCGACGTCGATGACATTGGTCAAGAAAGCGAGGACGTTGCCCAGGACATCGCATCTCCAGTTGAAACTGAACGGCGTGATCTCCGCCAGGAGGTACTGCGCATCGCCCAACGATGCCTGCTGGTCGGCAAACGAGCGGGAGGCCGTGGCTTCGGTGCCGGTGGTCGGCCAGAAGGAGGCTTTAATCTTTCCGGCAATAAACTGCGACCAGCGTAAATAATCCGCCGCCTTCTCGAAGTTCTCCTGATACTCGAGTAGTCGCCCATAGCACACGTTCGCACGATACCAGAGTACTTCGTCGTAGAGCACGTGGTAGCTGCGTCCAAACAGATCTGTCCAGTCTCCCGCTTCCGGAATTTCGAGCAGTCCATCCGTGTTACTGTCATGCGCCGACAACCAGTCCATTACGCGCTGTAAACGACCGGAATATTCGGTGAGCAGTGCCGTGTCTCCGGTTTGCGTGACGTAGTGGTACACCGCGATGATCAGCCAAAGACCGCTGTCGATGGAGCAGATTCCGCCGATCCCTGCGTACTCGGGTTCAAGCGTTTCGATGCGAACATTTGCAGGCACCTGCCCCGGCGGACTTACCGCATTCAACAGCGTACGGAGCGTCTGCTTCTGCGCTTCGCGAATGTCCGGATCGTCCATCTCGATCGTCTGCACGATCGTAAAGCAACCGTCGCGCGCCCAAATGCTCCGGTAATTGATATCAGTGCCCGTGACCGTATTGTCGGCCAGCGAACAGGCGGAGAAGCCGAGCGGAGTAATATTCTTGCGCAGTGCTTCCAGGGCTTTCCCGTAGCCGGTCTCGATGAGTTTGCGGTCCTCATCGCTTAACGTTCGGAGCGACTCCGGACCAAACAGCATTCCTTTCCACGCTCCCGAAGTGCCATCGCGCGTCGGCGACGCACGAAGGCGCGGCACCTGGGGCAACACACCAAAATACTTTAAGCCTTCGATGACACCATCCGCCATGATCTGTTGGGTCACGAAAACCGGCAGTTTTACGACGGCTTCGAACAGCTCGGGCTGGGCATTTTCAACGACGATGCCGTGGACGCCCGGCAGCAGGAACATGCTGCTGTCGTTGCCCGTATCCCCCGCCACGAGGACCTGTTCGAGCGGAATATTTATCCGCTCGCACAGCCACCGTAGCGAATTGCCCTTGGTGGCGCGCCGTGGGAGCACATCGAGGTCACGCAAACTCGAATACACGATCGCCGCTTGCAGACCGGCTTCGTCCAGCCGGCGTTGCAGCTCGGCAATCTTTTCGCGATCCACCCGATGCCAGTACCAACTGGATTTGTACGGATGCAGAAACTCCGGCGGTTGCCGTTCGATGCCAGTCATCGCGCCGACGATTTCCTCCACCTTCGCGAGGTCCCAGCCTTCACCAAATTGAGCTCCGAAACCCGCTAAGTCGGCATGCTGCTGCCGGTCGTACAATTCCGTGCCGACGCCTCCGATGATGTAATCGGGTTCAACCAACCGCCTCGCTGCGACCAGACTCTGGACGTCTTTGACGCCTCTCCCCGAATTGTAGATGAGTAACGGCCGCCGCTTCGGGTCCAGGTTTTCCCATGTGTGCTTGAAGCGATGGGCGGACTCAGGATTGCCAAGCAGCGTGCCGTCAAGGTCAGAGGAGAAAAGTCGGATCGGTTCGCGAAGATCAGGGGGCATATAAAATTTGAAGGGCTCCGGTAAAAGTCAGCCAACTATTCGCTGTCGTTCCAAGGTTCATCCCACTCTTTATCATCCAGCGTTACCGAGGCCGACGGCCGATGCTCAACGACGGCCACGAGCTGTTGGGCAATTCCCGTCCACGTGAAAAGACTCCGCGCCTTGTGCGCTCCCATGCGCGAGAGTCGTCCACGCAACCGGGGATGACGCAGGATCTTCGACATCGTAATTCCGAGGTCCTCGCGATCGAACGGGTCGGCGAACAGCGCATGTCGTCCAAACGTAAGCGCGCGATACAGGCCTCCGTGTACGGTCACCACCGTCGGCGTGCCCGAAGCCATTGCCTCAATCGCCGTCATGCCGAATGGCTCGTAGCGACTGGAAAGTACAAACATGTCCGCCGCGCGGTAGTAGTCCGGCAGATCTTCCTCTGAGATAAACGAGTCGAATTTGATGCGGTCGGGCGCAACTGATTTTGACGCGAGCTCACGTAACCCTTGATAGAGTTTTTGCTCTGCAGGGTTGGCGTCCTCTCCCCCGATCGCGAGATGGAGCACGGCGTTGGGCTGACGCTGCGCCACCAGGTTAAACGCTTCGATGAGCAGATCGTAGCCTTTATTGTGGGCCAGTCGCCCCAACGCGAGAATCACATCGCCGCTGAACCCCAAGCGCTGGCGGATTGCGCCGCGACTCGCTTCGCCGACGGGATAAAAACGATTGTCGTCGTAGCCGGGAGGAACCATCCGAACTTTCTCCTCCGGCACGTCGTAATCCTGAATGATGAAGTCCAGCTGGGGCGGCGTTGTCGCCACCACGAGGCTGCAATCGGAATAGAGCTTCCGCTCGTCGGTCACGCGACGGACGAAGTTATACTGCCGTTCAAATTTTTTGCTGTCGCCGGGATAATCGCGCTCCATCTGTCGCTGCTTCCACAGACCGAGTGAATGCGGCGTGTGCACGTGAGGAACATTCAGCACCTCACCCAAGTGCTGACCCGCGAGGCCTGCGTCCCAGTAATGACTATTGATGAAGTTGTACTTCAGTCCATTTTTCTCGATGAAGCGCAACGCATTCTCCGTCCACTCCGGGATGTGCTCGAACAGGTACTCTTTCGGCATGAAGTTGCGGTCGCCGCAAGGAATGCGGATCACGCGGACGCGATCATTCATCACATCGAACTCAGGTTGGTCTTCGAAACGTCGGGTCCAGATGTCGACCTCGAAGCCGAGCTGCGCGAGTTTCTTCGACAGTTCCAGGACGTAAACAACCTGCCCGCCGGTATCTGCCGCCCCGAGCGGCGGAATTGCCGCGACGTAGCCATGCGTTGAAATCATCGCAATTCGCGGCAGCGAGCCGGAGGCGTGCAGGATATCGTTACTCATCATCTTCCGCCATGGTGCGCAGTTTCGGAAAATGGTTCCGTCGAGCTTTTGCATGATGTGTTCCCCGGTCTGGTCCGTCGGGAGAACGAGGCTGAAATTCGGCGAACCTAGCCTGCCGCCTGCCTTTACAATCTTCGAGCAACCGCTGAGCTTCCGTGCCGTCGCCATGACCTCTCCACCCGAATTCGCCTCCCCCGCTCAAGCGCCTCTCTTTAATTGGCTGACGGAAAGAATGGCTGGAGTGCTGGTTCATCCGACGTCGCTGCCAAATGCCTATGGGGTCGGAGCATTCGACGATGAGTTGACGAAGCTGTTGGAGTTTTTCTCTGACGCGGGAATTCGGGCCTGGCAGGTGTGTCCGCTCGGCCCGACAGGTTATGGCGACTCGCCCTACCAATGCTTCTCAGCCTTCGCTGGCAATCCGTACCTCG
>JBDSPT010000326.1:0-3940 GCA_039930205.1 Opitutus sp.
TGTTGATGACGTGGATCAGCAACCAGCCGAGCGCGAGGCTGACCAGCAGTCCGCCCATGACACCGCAGGTTGAGACAATGCTGCCTTCGATCGCCGCCACCTGGGCGATCTCCGAGCGCGTGAAGCCCAACGCTCGCAACGTGGTGAGTTCCTCCCGGCGGTCGAGCAGCACGCTGATCTGAGTGAGCGCAAGTCCGATGACGGCCACCGCGACGCCGATCACCTCGAGGGCATAAGTAATGGAAAACGTCTGGCGGAAAATGCGCAGAATCTCCGTGCGCAGCGAGGAGTTGGTATAGATCGCCACCCCGGAATACTTCGCCCGCAGTTCCGCTCGCAGCGCATCCGCGTCGACGCCGGGACGCAGATAGAGCGAAAGATTCGCCGCCTGGTCGTCGCTGAACCACGTCACCAGGTGGGTGCGATCGAGGAGAATCGATCCCCGCTCATTGCCGTAGTCGGCGAAGATCCCGGCGATCTCCAAAACCTGCGGGCCCGCCGGAGTAGGGATGGGGATGGCATCGCCGCGTCGTTTGCGGAAACGCTCCGCGAAGCTCTCGCTGACCAGCGCGAGTCCCGCATTGCGCGTTGCGTCGAAGATCGCGTCATCACGTGGAACTTGTACCCAGGGCAGATCGGCCCGTGCCTTCACGACGCCGAGGTCCGCGCCGGTCAGGGTCGTGGAAACGCCGTCGAGGATCAGCGGATACGCCGATAACACGCTGGCTTGCTCCACGCTGGGATGAGCGGCTATGGCGCGCCACGTTGCCGGGGCCAGTCGATTCTGCGACGACGCGCTCTGGGCGCCGTTGCTCGACAGATAGAGATCTGCCTGAAGCGAGCGGCGCACCCAGTTTTGCACGGTCTGTTCGAAGCTCGCGACCAGAATGGCCATCCCTGCCGTCATGCCGATCGCGCACAACAATGCTGCGACGGCCAGGCGGTGTCGCCCCGATGGTACGGCGAGGTGGCTCAACGCGATCCGCGCGGCGGCGAAGTGTTCGCGGCTGGAGTGGACGATTCGCGCAAAGAAGGGGAGAAGGAAGCCGGCCAGGATGCCGCCACCGAATATCCACAGAAATGCGGCGAGATAGCCCGCCAGCGGAAAGCGGGCGCCGCCGGCGAAATGAACGGGCGGTAACCGCGCCGCCAGTACGCCGACGAGCACCAACGAAATTCCGATCCCCCCGTGACGCAAAATCACGCTGCCCGCGGCGGCTCCGACATGTCGGACGAGCACCTGCGCCGGTGGGGTGCGGGCCGCTTCCCGCGCCGGCCACCAGCCGGCCAGAAGACTCGCGCCCACGCCCAGCGCGATCCCGAGCGAGACGTCGGCAAGGCTCGGCGTCGCCGACGCAACGGTGGTGGCATAGTAGAGCGCGTTGACGGTCTGAGCGACCGCGCGAACCGAGAACTGCGCGCCAGCCCAACCGAGTAGCAATCCACCGATGCCACCGACGAGTCCCAGCACCGCGGCTTCGGCCAGCCAGGCTCGCCGAATTGCGCCTTCCTCGACGCCCAACGAGCGCAGGATTGCGATCTCGCCGCGTCGACGCACGACGGCGCCGTCGAGTGCCTGGAAGATCAGGTACAAACCCACCAGCAGCGCGATGAGCGAGAGGACGGTGAGATTGAGGCGAAACGCACGCGTCATGCTTTCTGCCGTATCGCGTTTCGCGCCGGGCGAAGTGACCAGCCAGCGTTCGCCCTTCGCGCCGAGTTTCTCGAGCGTGACCCGTAGCGCTTCGCGTCGGGCCTCCTCCCCGGGACCGGGCGTGACCACGAACTCGACCCGATCAATCCGGCCGGTCTTGCCCGCGAGCGATTGCAGGTGGGGGAGGTCGAGAACCATGAGCGAAGCGGGCACCTGCGGCGCGTCTTTTGCCGACGGGATCACGCCGGCGATCGGCAGAGTATGCAGGGTGTCGTTGATCACGAGATCAAGACTTCGCGCGGATCCCAGCTCGGTGGCCAGGTTTGCACTGATCCAGACTTGTGGCCCTGCGCGAAACCGATCCCAAAACGATCCTGACGCATCAGTGCCGCGCCCGCCGGTGGCAGTTGTGGCAGTAATGGCGGAAAAGAATCGCTGACCGGTGGTTTGCTGCTGCGCGAGATTCGCCAGGGCGATCAAATCGACCCCCAGCAGCGTGAACGTGGTCCGGGTCGCGCTTTTCGAATCGGTGCCCGCTTGCGCGCGGGCGGCGGTCGTCTCCACGACGGGGATGATTACGACGGGTTGACCGACGAGGGCAGCGCGCAACTCCGGCAACACGGCCTCGGGCAGGCTACCTGCCGCCGGCTGGATAATCCAGTCGCTCTGTCCGGTCAGTGTATCCGTAAAATGGGTAAAGCTCGCGACGGCCGCCCGATTGGCCAGGCGGACCGAAATGAAGACGGCGATGCCCAGGGCCAGGATTCCGCACAACAAAGCGGTCCGCCGCGGTTCGAGCCGGGCATGTCTCAGCGCGAAACGCTGCAGAAGCAGCGGGATGATGCGCGGAATATCGGCCATCAGCTCAATTCACGATCCGGCCATCACGGAGATGAACCCGTTGATGGCAGATGGCGGCAGCCTCTTCGCTGTGTGTCACGAGGACGAGTGCGGTGCGGGTTTCGTCGGTGAGCTCGCGGAGCAGTCGAAGAATATTTTCGCCGCTGACCGTATCGAGATTTCCGGTCGGTTCGTCCGCGAGGATCAAGGCGGGCCGATGCACGAGCGCGCGAGCGATCGCGATGCGTTGTTGTTCGCCGCCGGAAAGTTCGGCGGGACGTGCGGCGGAACGGTCGAGCAGACCGACCCGCTGAAGCAGGGCGTGGACGCGCGTGTGTCGCTCGGCCGGGGCGATGCCCAACAATTGCAGTGGCAACTCGATATTCTCGGCGGCGGAGAGGGTGGGCAGCAGATGAAAAAATTGAAAGACGGTCCCGACGTGCTCCCGGCGCAGCCGGGCGAGCGCGTTGCTTTGCAACTGATCGATCCGCTCGCCACGCAGCGTCAAGCTGCCGGAGTCCGGCCGGTCGATCCCGCCGAGGCAGTTGAGCAGCGTGGTTTTCCCGCTACCTGACGGGCCCGTAAGCGCGACCCGTTCCCCCGCATGAACGCGAAACGAAACGCCATCGAGTACGCGCCGGTCGGCGTAGCTTTTGGTGACGGCATCGACATCGAGAACGAGGGTGCGCGCGTCCGCCGATGATGATGGCAGCGTAGATTGAGCGGAAACGTTCGGCACAGGAGTTGTGAAGGTATACGCGCGGGGGGCGGCCAGGATGCCGAAATCCGCAGTTCGCCGCAGCATTCGCAGTTCAGCGGTGATCGCAAATCCGGTGTGCGAAGGAGTGAAACACCAGGGTTTCGCTTCCGTTCCCTGCGGACTGCGAGTACACACTGCGGTCGGCTTTCCTGTTTCGTCCCACCCCGTTACGTCTCCGTCATGAAACTACACCTTGCGTTTCCCGTCCTGTCTTTCGTCATGGCGCTGTTTTCACCGCTGCTGATCGTGGCGGCAGAACCAGCGCCCACTGCGGCTGGCTACTGGGCGGGCTCCATTTCGCTGCCGAACCAGGAACTGGCGATCGCGGTCGAACTGACTCGCGCCAGCGGTTCAGCGTGGGAGGGAACCATCGACATTCCGATGCAGGGAGTCCGCGGGTTTAAGCTCGACGCCATCAAGATTGCGGACACCGCCGTCGGATTCGTGCTAACCGGAGTTCCCGGCAATCCGAGCTTCAGCGGCAAGCTGGCGGTGGATGCCCGGAGCATCGCAGGGCTGTTTGCCCAAGGTGAAGTCCAGGTGCCCTTTCGCCTCGAGCGAGCGGTGAGGCCCGCGCCCAAGCTCGAAGAGGTCACGCCGGCTCACGGGGTGCCGGGCGAGGGAGTTGTCGGCAAATGGCGTGGGCACATCAGCCCCATGCCAAACGTAGAATTGCGGCTTGGGCT
>JBDSPT010000327.1:0-4221 GCA_039930205.1 Opitutus sp.
CATGTAACTCGGAATCACTTGAGCGAAATCGCTGCTGCGGACCGCATCCCGATTGTAGTGCGCCTGCTCAAGCAAATTGACCAGCGTGCGAGCCTCGGTGGACAAGGTCGGCGACGTAGTGAGCTTCCGATCCGTGATCGCGGATGCGGGATTGGCGGTCACCAATGCTCCGAGCAGGAGAGTTCCTAAAGCGACGGATCGAAAGCGAGTCACAAGAATCATCATGGAATTAAAATGACGGAAAAATCAGAGGAATGTTTCGAGAATCGGTCGGCGATCCATCGAATGCGCGATCCTTACACGAAACGGAGACATGGTCGATTTAGCGGCGACTCAACAAATCCTTCGCGTCGTCCAGCAAACGTTTCTCGTCGCTGGTGAGTGATCCGAACCCGCTGCTGTTGATCTTGTCCAGAATTCGATCCACCTCGGCTCGTAGATCCTCGCGCTTCGTGAGGTCCAACGTGGTAACCACAGGAACGACCGCCTTGGGCTTCTTCTTCATCCAACGCGGAAGCTCGACATCATCTGCCGATCGGAGCCGCCAATTTGTTTCGTGAACATAGCGGAAGTAAATCCAACCTGCGAGTATACCGCCAAGATGAGCGGAATGCGCGATACCCGCGCCAAATGGCGATGCCGTGTGCATGACCTCATAGAATGCGAACCCGATAAGCTCCATCACAAGGAAGGCGATTGCCACATACTTGGGCTTGAGCGTGACCGGAAGAATGAAGAAAAGCAGAAAAGTGACGGGCTGATTGGGGTAGCAGCAGGCGTAAACCACGAACAAGCCCGCGACTCCGGCCGATGCACCCATGGCTACTCCTCCGCTCACCTGCCAATGCGTCGCGAGCCAGAGGCCAGCGCCGGAGACGACCGCGGCGCCGAACAGCCAAAGGAAACGACGGGAACCAATCAATGGCTCCAAAACTCGCCCGATGAAATACAGCCCCAGCAAGTTACCGACAATGTGAAGAAGGTTGCCGGTCGAATGAAGCAGGCTGTATGTCACCACGGTCCAAACCCGACCGGCTTTGAGATTCGAGACGGTCAGCGCCAACGCGTTCTCCAACGAATCTCCGAGTGAGAACCACCGGAGAAAAACAAACTGGAGAACGAAAACAGCAACAATCGCGGAGATGAGCCAGGTGACAGCACTTGTGGTATTCCGGGGGTAGTCGCTCTGCATGTAGGACCGATCGGACAGCATCTAAACCAAAATAGAAACACGGCGTAGCAAAGACAAGTCGCCAGCGGGATTTTACCGCCGTTTCCTCAACCGGCTCACCGCTTGACAGGACTAACAATTACTCTTTGTTCGCGGCAACCATGGCCAACAAAGCGGACAAATGGGCCCAGAACGCAGCGGGCAAGTTTTACGTCGATCAGCAATGTATCGACTGCGATCTTTGCCGTGAAACAGCTCCCGGCTTTTTCACGCGGCACGACGAAGGAGGCTACTCGTTCGTCCACAAACAGCCGACGACTGAAGAAGACGCAGCACTTTGCATGGAAGCGCTTGAAGGTTGTCCTGTGGAAGCGATTGGCAACGACGGGGAAGAGTAAAGAAGTCAAAGCTGAGCGTGCTGTAATCCGAAAACCGGCCGAGTGCCGGTTTTTTAATGTTCGGGTTGTTAGGCAAAGTTCGGGTTATGCCTAACCGGATGCTTGTTTTCCATCTCGGGGCTGCTAGCGGTTGGCGAGATGTGCCGCCGTTTACTAATCGTCATCGTCCTCCAGGCTATCGCTCACGCGCAGCCGGCAAGTGAGTTGCTGCCGGAGGTCACTGTCTATTCACCTCGGGTCGCTAATCAGTCGCCCGTGGCAACGTTCGCGATGCCAGTGTCTGCTCTTCGCTTCGAGCCAAGGGTCGATCTGCAGTCTCGCAACTTCGCCGAAGGACAAGCTGACGTGACAATTCGGGGCGGAATTTTTGAGAACACGGGATTTCGAATCGGCGCCGTTTCGCTTTTCGATCCGCAGACAGGC
Source organism: Opitutus sp. (assembly GCA_039930205.1). Lineage (GTDB taxonomy): Bacteria > Verrucomicrobiota > Verrucomicrobiia > Opitutales > Opitutaceae > Opitutus. Next base: position 1,993 of record JBDSPT010000327.1, read on the forward strand.
CACTACTTCGCCGAAATTCCCATCGCGCCGGCAATGTTGAGCGCGCCACAAATTTTAACCGGTGCCGAGCTTGCACTCGCCACAATCAACGCCACGGCCGGAGCGGTGGCTTACACGTGGCGCCCGATTAGAACAGCAGGCGTCGCATCGTTGGGGTTTGGCGAGTACCGGCTGCTTCAGGCGGAGTTGTACCAAGGCTGCGTATCATCGCTGGCAGTCGGCCGGTGGGCGGCAGACGTGGCCTTGGCGCACTCCGAATCAGATGGTTCGATTCGCAACGGCGACCACAACATAAGCCGGGTAAATGCGCGCCTCCAGCTGGGTCTGCGCCAGTGTCAGACGGACTTGTTCTTCGGATACCAAGACAAGGTGTTTGGCTGGCCGAACCTTTACACCCCCTTCAACTCGAACGAGTCAGAAGATATTCGGACGCTGCTTCTCCTGCTCAACCACCGTTCCAATCTGAGCGGAGGTGACTACTTTGAAGTGGGAGCCTACTATCGCAGGAACGAAGACAACTATGCCTTCAATCGCTTTGCGCCGGTTGGTCCGGTGCCTCCGTTTCAACACACCACCTGGGTGCGCGGTGCCGCAACGGAAGCGCGAATCACAAGTGAGGATACAACCTTCAATGTCCGCGCCGAAGTACTCGCTGATGATCTTGCGTCCACATCCCTGACGTTCGGTCGCTTCCACCGTCGACTGATCACCAAGCTGGCGCTTGCTCCCGAGCGGACTTGGGGATCGGCGGATGGTTCGGTTCTCCGGATCAGAGCGGGCGCGACGTACGATGACACGAGTCGGACAGGCGGTACGGTGTCTCCGATGGTCCAGATCTCGCGGTCCACCACGGGGCCAAACCCACATCGCATCTATGCTGAGTATTCGGAGGCGTCGCAGGTTCCCACCTACACCGCACTCAACTCGAATCAGAATGCCGGTCTGTTTCGAGGAAATCCGAATCTCAGCCGCCAGATCAGTCGCAACGCGGAGCTTGGCATCAGCGGCGATTTGATGGGCTGGACCACGCAAGCAGCCCTGTTCATCAGGACTGACCGCAATCTCGTCGACTGGACGTTTCGCAAAGGTGTAACCGCGCGCTCGGCAAATGCCGTGACCATGGAAACCGCCGGCGTTGAGTTGGTCGCCCATCGTTCATGGAAGATGGCTGACGTCATCGTCGGCTATACCGGCCTCGCCAAGAATCCCGATTACAAAGGTGCTTTGGTCGACGCCAGCTTCTATGCACTGAACTATGCCAGGCACCGGCTGACGCTCGCGATCGTCGCGCGACTCACTGGTGCACTCGACTTCCGCATGGACAACGAAGTTCGGTTTCAAGCATCGAATCTACTGCGAACAACCGGCGGCGACGAGGCCGTGATCAGCGCGCTGGGCCTCACGTACCATCCTGCTTCTTGGCGGCGCGTGAGGTTGACCGTGCAGGCGGATAATTTATGGAACTCAGACTATCAGCAGGTCCCCGCTGTACCGGCCGCCAGGCGACAAGTGTCGGTGGTCGCAGGGTACTCCTGGTGAGTTTTGCGGTTTGACTTCTGCGCGGCTCGAACGGTGTTTCGCCTCATGGCGATGAACCCGTTGTTAGATCCTTCCTTTCACATCCGGTGGTCTGCAATCACGCCGGAACTGATCGAACCGTCCATTGGTGAGGCGCTCGACCGCGCGCAAGCGTCAATCGACGCGATCGCCAGTCTGCTGCTCGATCAGGTGACATTCGACAACACATTCCTGCAGTTGGAACGTGCGACCGACGAGCTGACGCAAGCATGGGGCAAGGTCACGCACCTGCAATCAGTCGCGGATTCGCCCGAACTTCGAGCGGCGCACAACGTGATGCTGCCTCGTGTATCGGCTTTTTACTCACGTATTCCGTTGAACGCGGAACTTTGGCAACGGCTGAAGGCGTTTGCCGAATCGAAGGCAGCCGGGGAGCTCACGCGGATCCAGCAACGGTTTTTCAATGAGACGGTGGCTGACTTCCGGCAGGCCGGCGCCGATTTGGGATCCGAGCAAAGAACGCGGCTGGAAGTCCTGCAGACCGAGCTCTCTCAATTAACCCAGAAGTATTCGGAGAACGTGCTCGACGCGACGAATGCCTGGCAGTTGATCGTGGACGATGAAGCGCGGCTGAAAGGATTGCCCGGCCACGCGAGAGCGTCGGCCCGACGAAGCGCCATGTCGAAGGGCGTTCAAGGATGGAGGTTCACG
>JBDSPT010000328.1:0-3124 GCA_039930205.1 Opitutus sp.
CGCCAGGCGCGAGCGCAGGTCGTCTCATTGACGAGAGCGGATTGAAAGGCGAGCGGGTGGGTGATGCAGAGGTGTCGCCGGTCCACGCGAACTTCATTGTGAATCGCGGAAAAGCGACGGGCTCGGACGTGCTGGAATTGGTGAGACGTATCCGAGCGCGTGTGCGCGAAGTCAAAGGTGTGGACCTTGAGCCTGAGGTCCTGCTGTACGGGAAAAACTGGAAGGACGTTTTGTGAGCGTTGTCTCCGTACCGATGCGCCGGGCTCAAAAATTCAACAATTCGGTCAAGGTCGGCGATGGCGTGCAGACAGGATTAAAGCCGTTGCCCAAAACTTTCGTTTTATGAACTCACCGGTCATCGCAGTGTTCAGCGGCGGTACGTCCGCCGAGCGAGAAGTTTCACTTGGGTCCGGTGCCGCCTGTGCCCTGGCGTTGGCGCGATCGTTCCCCACGCAGTGGTTTAAGTTGGATTCGGATGCCTTGCCCGAAGGATTGGATCCAGCGCGTCACGTGGTGTTTTCAACGTTGCATGGAACGTTCGGCGAAGACGGCGGAATGCAGCGGCTCCTGGAAGCCGTGGGCGTGCAGTACGGTGGCTGCGATATCGCCGGGAGTGAACTGACAATGGACAAGACGAAGACCAAAGCGGCTGCCGCGGCACGCGGCGTCACCGTTGCGAAAGGAATGGCCTTTGCTGCCGCGCAGAAGCCGGCGGTGGACGACGTGAACGCACAGTTGGGAACCGATGTCGTCGTCAAACCGAATGCTGAAGGCAGCAGTGTGGGCCTGAAAATCGTGAGTACGCGCGAAGAGCTCGCGACGGCGTTGGCTGGAATCTTGTCCGGAAACTGGTTGATCGAGGAACGGATCGTCGGACGCGAATTGTCGGTCGGTGTCTTGCGGGGCAAAGCGATGGGGATTGTGGAGATTCGGCCGAAGTCGGGGGTTTACGACTACACCAGCAAGTACACGAAAGGACTGACGGAGTATCTGGCGCCCGCTCCGTTGGACGACGCCACGACGGCGATGGTGCAGGCAGCGGCGGCCACGGCGTTTGCCGCGTGTGGATGTCGCGATTACGCGCGCGTCGATTTTATCCTTCGTGGTGATACAGAGCTTTATTTGCTGGAAATAAACACGCTACCCGGCATGAAAGAGACGAGCTTGTTGCCGATGAGCGCTCGCTGCGAGGGACTCGATTTTACGGCCTTGGTCAGAGAGATGATTACACCCGCGCTGCAGCGTTTTCGCGCGGCTCCCGCGCCTGCATTATCTTGAGTCGAACCGAGATCAACGACCCCAATTCCCGTAGCTGGAGAGACATTCCCCAGCAGGTGAAACCTCGCGCCATGTCGATGGAGGGCCGTCGTCGACTGATTTGGAACGGACTCAAGACGATCACCATGGTTGCTGCGATCGGAGCGTTGGGGTGGGGCGGATACGAGATCACGCGGGCGCTCCGTGGAAACCCGAAACCGTTTGCTGGCGCCACTGCGGTCGTGCCGGTGAAGGAGATCGTGCTGATCACCGATGGCGTACTGGATCAGAAATGGCTGGTTGATACTCTCGGCCTCCCGACCAACGCCACGCTGATGGAATTGGATTTGTACCGGCTGCGAGCCAAGTTGATGGCAAACGCTCAAGTGCGCTCGGCCACGCTGACGCGAAATTTCCCGTCGACGCTCGCCGTCAGTCTTTCTGAACACTCGCCGGTGGCGCGGATCAAAGCGCAGGTGAATGGCGACGCACCGCGGATGTTTCTCGTGGCGCGGGAAGGCGTGATCTTTGATGGCGTCGGCTTTGACGTGGAAATGATCACGACGCTGCCATGGTTGGATGGCGTTAAGCTGGCCCGGAAAGACGATGGGTTCGGACCGATCGCTGGCATGGAAACGGTCGCGGAGCTGCTGGCGAAGGCAAAAATGGAAGCCGAGCATCTCTATCGCACGTGGGAAGTCGTTTCACTCGCGCGTTTGGAGTCCGACGGCGAGATCGAAGTTCGCGATCGAAGTGTCGCCAGGATTTTCTTCGGCACGAACGAGGATTTCTTCCGCCAACTTGCCCGCTTGGATCTGCTGTTGGACAAGGTGCGGGCGCAGACGGACAAGGCTCCGCGCGAGATCAACCTGGCGATTGGGTCGCAGGTGCCGGTTTCATTCGACGATCCCGCTTTGGCGCCGCTCGCGATGAAGAACGCTTCAGGTCGCGCGCCGGCCAATAATTCTTCTGTGACTTCCGTCTCTCCCAACCTGCAGCGCAAAACGAAACTTTGAGCACACGTACCACGTTCATTGGTGCCGTCGAAATCGGCACCTCCAAGATCACCGTTTTAGTCGGTGAATATTCTGGTCGCGAACTCGCGATCATAGGCCGCGGCGAATGTTCGTCTCGTGGCGTCATCAAGGGCGCCGTGGTTGACTACAAAGCGGCGAGCGAGTGCACGCACAGCGCGTTGGAGCAGGCAGAGCGCGATGCCGGTGAGCGCATCGAAATGGCCTTTCTGGCGCAGACGGGCGGGCATCTCGAAGGTTTTTACAACGAAGCGTCGGTGAACGTGAAGGCGGCCGACAACATGATCGAGCGCGACGATATCCGCACGGTCTGTGAACTGGCCCGGGCAAAGGAGCTTCCGACCGGACGCATGGTGGTGCACCACATCCGCAGGCCCTTTCGAGTGGACGGACGACTCGTGCCGACCTCGCCGGAAAACTTGATGGGACAGCGACTCGAAGTCGGTTACTGGACCGTTCACGGCCAGGAGCAGCGCTTGGCGGACAACATCCACGTCATCCGCGGATTCAATTTAGAAGTACGCGAGCTGGTGCTCTCGAGCCTCGCGTCGGGTCACATGATCACGACGCCCGAAGAGCGGCAGCACGGCGTGATCGCAATCGACATTGGTGCGGGCACGACGGATTTCGTCCTCTACCGTGATGGCGTGGCGCATACAACGGGCGTAGTTCCTGTGGGAGGAACGCACCTGACGAACGATCTCAGCATCGGGCTGCGACTGACAGAAGGGCAGGCGGAGAAGTTGAAGCTGCGCTTTGGTCGCGCGACGGTGCAGGCCAAGGACAAGGCCGAGAAAGTTTGGCTGGATGGCAATTTCGCCATCGGCGATCGG
>JBDSPT010000329.1:0-7178 GCA_039930205.1 Opitutus sp.
ATCAGGGCCTGCTCGATTTGAGCAGCGTCGCACGAAAGCGTGAGGGCGGGCCCGGCGATGACCTCGACCGCGAGACGTGTCTCCAACGCCGTCGCATGGCTGACGAGCGCGCCCACGGTACAGGGTGCGAGCGTGGGCGGGGGGAGGCGGGCCAGGCGGGCGTAGGCTTGCATGAAGCGGCTCAGGCCCTCGGCGCGCGATTCAATTACCTCCAGGCCGGACCGCATATCGTCCTCCCAATCGGGCGCGCGACGTTCGCGTTTGAGCAGCGTGCTCAGGCTACCCGCGATCGATTTGATCGGTGCGAGCGAGTTATTCAGTTCGTGACCAAGGACGCGCACGAGTCGCTGCCAGGCGCGCAGCTCTTCTTCGCGCAACGTGCGGCTGAGATCGCCAATGACGATCAGCTGGTGCGGACGTCCGCCTTCACGGAACTGACTGCGTCGCATTCCGAAGCGGCCGTTCACGCCGGGGAAGTTGGCGTTGGGCAAAAGGCGGGTCGCGTCGCCGTTCAGGCAGTCAGCGAGCCCAAGCTCCGCTGCATCACGACCGAGGATACGCTCGGCCGGTTTGGCGAGCAGCAGCTGCCCCGCATGATTGGCGAGCCGAAGTTTGCCTTCGCTGTCGAAGGCAAAGATCGCGACCTCGATTTCCTCCATCACGGTTCGCAGCAAGGCGGTCGCTTCCATCGCGCTCAGTCGCTGCTCCTGCAAGGTGCGGCTCAGGGTGTTGATTTCCGCCATCACATCGCCGAGTGCTTCGTCGCGCCGAACGCCGCGCGCGCGCACCGAGAAATCTCCTTCGCGCAAAGCGGAAAGCAAGTTGGCCATCGTTTGCAGCGGGCGAACGACGCGTGCCTGCACCGCAAGTGCGAAGCCAAACCAGCTGCCCACAATTATGAGGGTGAGCGTCCATTGGACTTTCGGCGTCGTCTCGGGCCCCCACCAGAGGAAATAGGATACGACCAGGATGGCGGGCACACCGCCGGCCAGCGATTGAAGGAGGACAGCCCGTTCATGAGAAAGCCTGCGTTTAGACGGGGGCATGAGTGAGATCGGCGCGAAGGGCGAAACCTGGACGGAAGTCGACGATCAGAAGGGTGTGAACGGGCCGCGCGTTGGAATCAATCTCGGCTACACAGCCAGGCGATGCCGTTTGTGCTTTCGGTTTCGAACACGAAAGGGAGGGAGATCAATGAGGTCGATCGTACGGAGGCTCTAGCTCTTCAGATTGATTCGACTGCATATTTCGCGTCGTACTGCCGTCCTCTGCGCCCGCCATGTTCACAACCAGTCGGCGAAGATCGCGCGCGAGCGCGTTGCGTGCAGCTGGCCAGAGTCAGAGTCCGTACTTTTCGAGGCGGCGGTAGAACGCGCTTCGGCTCAAACCGAGTTCTTCGGCCGCACGGCGTGCGTTGCCGTCGCAGCGGGCCAGTGTTTTTTTGATGAGGAACGCCTCCACTTCCTCAATACTCATTTCGTCCAGTCGAGGGGCGGCATCGCGGGACACATTCAGCGCGAGATCGGCCGCGCGAAGGACTTTGCCCTGTGCCATCAGAACACCGCGCTCGACCGCGTGATCGAGCTCGCGGACATTTCCCGGCCAACCGTAGTCCCGCATCGCGATTACGGCTCCTTCGTCGAAACCGGTGATTTGTTTCCGGTACCGCTCCACATGCATTTTTAGGAAATGATGCGCGAGCAGTTCGATGTCCTCGCGTCGCTCGCGGAGCGGGGGCAAGTGCAGGTGAATCGTGTTGAGGCGAAAGAGAAGGTCCTGACGAAATTTTCCCGAAGCGACTTCCGCGTTGAGATCGGAATTCGTGGCAGAGATCAATCGCACGCTGGCGTGATACGTGCGGCTGGAGCCGACGCGTTCGAACTCACCGGTTTCGATTGTGCGCAGCAACTTTGCCTGCTGGCTCATCGGAATGTTTCCGATTTCGTCCATGAACAGCGTGCCACCATCCGCGAGTTCGAAGCGGCCAGCGCGATCGCTCTTGGCGTCAGTGAAGGCGCCGCGGACGTGACCGAAGAGTTCGCTCTCGAACACGCCTTCGGGGAGACCACCCATGTTGACGGAAATAAACGGCTTGCCCGCGCGGGCGGACACGGCGTGCAGTGCCTGGGCTACGACGCCTTTGCCAGTGCCGTTTTCGCCGGTGATGAGAACATTGGCGTCAGACGGGCCGACCCGGGAAATCACATCGAGGACGGGGCGCATCGCGGCCGATTGAGCGATGAGGTTCGGGCCGCCTTTGCCGCGGAGCAGTTGATTCTCCTGCTTGAGACGATCGTAAGCTCGGACGGCGCTGCCGAGGGCGATCTGATTTTTCACGATCGCGAGCAGTCGCGGATTGTCCCACGGCTTGGTGACAAAGTCGCGAGCACCGCGGCGCATCGCTTCGACAGCGACATCCACGCTGGCCCAAGCCGTCATGACCACCACGGGCAGAGAAGCGTCGGCCGCCTGCAGCTTGTTGAGGAGGTCGAGGCCCTCCTGGCCGGAAGTGGTGTCGCGCGCATAGTTCAGATCCATGAGCACCAACGCAAAGTCGCGCGACTCCACCGCTTTCAGGACCGCGGCGGGAGATTTCACCGCCTCTGACTGATAGCCTTCTGATTTGAGGAGCAAACGGAGCGCCTCGAGCACGTCCTGCTGATCGTCAGCGATCAGAATACGCGGGATGGGAGAGTCCGAAGCGACCATGGGCTGAGTCACAAAGTGTGATCGACGTGAGTCAAGCGGCGAGGCGGTGAGACTCGCCCTTGCACGCAGTGCAGTTCGCCGCGCTCGCGAGGGTGAGCTTGCGTACTGGCCGGGCGTAGTCGGCGAGGAACGTGAGTCCGATCAGCAGCGAGGCGAACAGCGTCGCTCCGTTTTCGAGGTTGAAAGCGCCGGGAATGGGAGCGCCGAGAATCCCGGAAAACGCGACGCAAGGGAACGTCGTGGCAACCAACAGAGCAGTGATTTTCAGGAAGTTTTTCATGTGATGAAGAATTGCACCCTCTTTTGCACGCACTGTGCCAAGTCTTTCCGTGATGTTTAAGTCGCTACGAATAAGACGGAAGCGAATTTGATCGGGTTTATGATCGGCTGATTTTCTTCCGACGATGGGAGCAGGACTTCCCAAAACTGGGATGTCTTGGTAGGTATCAAGCAGACGTGGTGAGCAGGTTTAGCCCGAATCAATCACACCCAACTGAAGCCCAAGGCATGAGTCACAGAGAGCACAGAGGGATGACACAGAGTTCACAGAGTCCAGAGTTTATGCTTGGGGTTGGTTTGGCGGCTCGGTGTGACCCGGCGCGTCGAGCCGCACTGAGGAAAGCGGCGTCGAGGCCGCCGCACTCCAAAAAGGAAGCGATCGTACTCGCTTTAAATCGATTGATTGAAGAGGCGAAGCCGGCGAAACGGCGCGGAAAACCGGTCCGGAAAAAACACTTGCTTCGTCCGCAGCCGTGTCGCTTTGTGACCGTTCGCCTGTTCGGGCTGTAGCGTAGTCTGGTAGCGCGCTTGCATGGGGTGCAAGAGGTCGTGAGTTCGAATCTCACCAGCCCGACCATTTTCACCAGCCGCCGGGGCGGCGAGTAACGATCTCCGGACGGAGGCATCGAAGTCGCAAACAACGCGTCGATTTCGGATTGCCGCGCCGTCTTTCCGCGGGTGTTAAGCAGGTGTGTGGAATCCGTTTGCTGAACAAAATCGCCGGTGGCTTTGGCCGGTGGCGATTGCTGCGCTCATCTTCTTCGCCTCATCACAGTCGAAGATCGCCGGGCCTTCGATCGAGGGCATCGACAAGGTGGCCCATTTTTGTGTTTACGGGCTGCTCGCGACGCTGGTCGTGCGGCTGGGAAATCACCGCAGGTTTGCCTGGGTCGCGCTCGTGCTCGTCTCGGCGTACGGCATCACCGACGAGTGGCATCAGAGTTTCACGCCCGGTCGCTCGGTGGAGTTCGCCGATTGGCTGGCCGATACGTTGGGCGCGGCACTCGCGATCTTCCTTTATCGGACCTGGACGTGGTATCGCACGCGGCTCGAAAGGAGCCTTTGGCGGAAGCAACGGGTTGAAACCGCGACGTCCGTCATAACCATCGCGACATGACCCCGGTGAACGCCTCCGCCCGCATCACTGAGTTGCGCTCGAAAGTCGCCGGGCACGATGAACTGTACTATCGACGGGCGAAGCCGGAGCTCACTGATTTCGAGTACGATCAGCTGAAGCGTGAGCTGGCGGAACTTGAGGCGGCGTGGCCTGAGTTTGCGGCGATTAATTCGCCGACGGGCCAGGTGGGTGATGATCGGATGGAGGGATTTCAGACGTACCGTCATCGCGAGCGGATGATGAGTTTGGACAACACGTATTCGGATGATGAATTGCGCGAGTTCCAGGCGAGGCTCGTCCGCGATCTCGAGCGTGACGGATTGAATTTCGTGGTTGAACCCAAGATCGACGGTCTGGCGGTAAGCGTCACCTACGAGAAAGGCCAGCTCGTGCGTGCGGTCACGCGAGGCAATGGTGTCGAGGGCGACGACATCACCGTCAACGCTCGCACGATCAAATCTCTGCCGCGAGAACTGAAGGCGGCGCCAGGCATCCCGGTGCCTGAGATCATTGAAATCCGGGGAGAGATCTATCTTTCGACCGAAGAATTTCTGCGCATCAACCGACTGCGCGAAGAGGCCGGTGAACCGTTATACGCGAATCCGCGGAATCTCGCGGCGGGCACCATCAAGCAACTCGATCCCCGGGAGGTCGCGCAACGGAAGCTGGAGATTGTCCTCTACGGTCGCGGAGCCGTTGAACCCACCTCCGCCTTGCCTGAAACCCAAACACAGTTTCACGAGTGGGTGAGAGCCTGGGGTTTGCCGACGGTGGAGAAATACTGGACCGTGACGGGAGCGGACGAAATCCTGACCGCCATCCGAGAACTGGATACGTTGCGTGAGTCGTTCGCGTATGCCACTGATGGAGCGGTCGTGAAGCTGGATTCGGTCGGACTGCAGCGACGGGCGGGCTCCACGAGCAAGTCGCCGCGTTGGGCGATGGCGTACAAATTCGCGCCCGATCGCGCCGAAACCAGGCTGCTCAACATCACCATTCAGGTCGGCCGCACCGGAGTTCTCACGCCGGTGGCTGAGCTCGACCCCGTGCAGCTGGCTGGCACGACCGTCGCGAGAGCCACCTTGCACAACCGGGACGAGATCGCGCGGAAAGACATCCGCGTGGGTGATTTCGTCTATGTGGAGAAAGCGGGCGAAATCATCCCGGCAGTCATCGCGGTGAACGCGGCTCGGCGAACGCCCGAATGTGTGGCGTATGTTTTTCCGGAGGCCTGCCCGGTGTGCGGCACGCGCGTGGTGCAATTGGACGGTGAGGTCGCGTTGCGCTGTCCAAATTTCGAGTGTCCGGTTCAAGTGCGCCGCCGCGTGCAGCATTTCGCTTCGAAGGCGTGCCTCGATGTCGAAGGACTGGGCGAAGCGATGGTCGATGGGCTGGTCGAGAAAGGCTGGGTTCGCAGCTTGCCGGATATCTATCGGTTGAAGCGCGAGGATTTGCTGAGCCTTGGGAAGAGCGTGGCCAAATCCAGCGACAAACTTTTGGAGGGAATCGAGGCGAGCAAAGGCGCTGAGTTGTGGCGGTTTGTTCACGGGCTCGGGATTCCTCATGTGGGCTCGGCGGCGGCGAAAGATCTGGCGAGGAAGTTCGGCGACCTCGGCGCGCTCGCGACTGCACGCTACGAAGATTTCATTCACGACAAGACGTCCGTGATCGGGGGAATCGGTGAAACGATGGCAGTCGCGATTCTGGCGTACTTCGCGGAACCGAGAAACCGCAAGGTGATCGATGAGTTGATCGCGGTGGGCATCCATCCGAGTCATCTCGCGGCGGGAAATTCGCTCGCGGGAAAAACATTTGTCCTGACGGGTACGATGCCGACGTTGACGCGCGATGAAGCCACGGCGCGAATCGAAGCGGCCGGTGGCAAGGTGAGCGGAAGTGTGAGCAAGAAGACCAGCTACGTGCTGGCGGGCGCAGAGGCCGGATCGAAGCTCGAAAAGGCCCAGACGCTGGGCGTGGCGATCCTGGACGAGGCGGCGTTTCTCCAGATGCTCAATGAGGGATGATCGGCGCAGTGTGCGGGTGGCGTTCGGTCTGCTGGCGCTGGTGGCACTCGCGTACGGCAACACGTTTCGCGGGCCGTTCGTCTTCGATGACGTTCCATCGATTTTAGAAAATGAGTCGATCACGAGCTTCAGCCCCTGGTGGAAGCCGCTGGTGCCGCCATCGAGGTTTGGTTTCACCGTCAGTGGCCGACCGCTCGTCAATCTCTCGCTGGCGATCAATTACGCGATCAGTGGAACGGCCGTCTGGAGTTATCACGTCGTGAATTTCCTGATTCACGCGGCGGCGGGCCTGGTGCTTTTCGGACTGGTTCGGCGCACGGTACGGCAGGCGGTGGTTCCGCGTTTGATTCGCGAACATGAGCTCGCGTTCGCCGGCACGGTTGCGGCGCTCTGGCTGGTGCACCCCCTCCAGACCGAATCAGTGACGTATGTGATTCAGCGAGCCGAATCGCTGATGGGACTCTGCTATCTGCTGACGCTGTATGCGTTCGCCCGGTCGATGGCATCGCACGGTGGAATTTGGTGGCGAAGCGTCGCGGTCGTCGTCTGCGCAGCAGGCATGGCGTGCAAGGAAGTCATGGTCACAGCTCCGCTGGTGATCCTGCTGTACGACCGCACGTTTTTCGCGGGGAGCTTGATCGAAGCCTGGAGAGCCCGCTGGGGTGCCTACCTGGCCCTGGCGGGAACCTGGCTGCTGTTAATCGCGCTGGTTACAAGTACCGGCGGTGACCGGGGCGGCACGTACGCATTCACGTTGCCGGCGTTTCTAGAATCGATGCAGGTGCAGCTCGAGGCGGTGGTCATTTATCTCAAGTTGAGTCTGTGGCCGACGCCGTTGGTATTTGAATACGGCAAGCAAAGCCTGGGTGGCACGTGGTTGATCGTACTTTGCGGCACGTTGGTGGCGGCGCTGATCGCGGGGACGATGTGGTCGTTGATCAAGCGGCCGGCGGTTGGATTCCTCGGCGCGCTGTTCTTCCTCGTGCTGGCTCCCACGAGTCTGTTGCCGGGCACCACCCAGTTGATCGTGGAGCATCGGATGTACGTCG
>JBDSPT010000330.1:0-5994 GCA_039930205.1 Opitutus sp.
AGCCGACGGCTTGCCGGTGTTCTTGTCCACGCTCGCCGGACTGACGATTCGCGATCGCATCGCACCCAACGCCGATTCACATGGTCTCAACCGTACGCTGACCTTCGACGGCAAGACCGCGGCCTGGCAGACCGAAGTCCTCCTCGCCGATGCGACCCAGATCACCACGCAACCCGGCGGCGGCTGGGTGATCGGGGATCGTGAGTACTACATCGATTATCCGAAAAATTCGGTGCATCAGCCGCTCATTCAAACTCGCGCAGGACGGCAGCAACTCGTCGTTCGCGTGAACAAGTCCACTCTCGCCGATCCCGTTTCTTACACCCTCGTCTGGTAATCGCACCATGTCTCGCCTCTTCCCTTCCCTGCTCCTTCTCTGCGTTGCGATTCAGCTTCCGATATCGCGCGGTCAAACCAACAACATGTCCGCGGCCGAACGGTTCGAGAAACCGGACGAAGCCGTCGTGGCGCTCGAGAACACCTTCTGGAAGCGCATACCGATTCCCGTGCCAGAAGGCATCGTGCTCGAGACGAGCGGTATTCTCCCCCTGCCCGGCAAACGACTCCTGGTCACCACCCGTCGCGGTGAAATGTGGTGGATTGATGGAGCCTTCGAAGAAAACCCGCAGCCAAAGTTCACCTTGTTCGCATCGGGTTTGCACGAACCGCTGGGAATTATCGCGGCTCCAAACGGTGGATACTACGTCGCGCAACGCCAGGAACTGACGCGCGTGGTCGATACGGATAACGACGGCCGCGCCGACGTCTTCGAGACCGTCTGCAAAATTCCGATCTCCGGCAGCTACCACGAATATGCGTTTGGTCCCGTAATGGCACCGAATGGTAATCTCCGCGTGACGCTCAATGTCGCCTTCAATGCGCCGACTCAATCGCCGGTCCCATGGCGCGGTTGGATGGTCGAGATCACGCCCGACGGTCAACTGATGCCGATCGCTGCGGGATTACGATCTCCGGCGGGTTTCGCCCTGACATCGGCGGGCGACTGGTTTTACGCCGACAATCAGGGCGAGTGGGTCGGATCTGGCAAAGTCACTCATATCGAGAAAGGTGATTTCGCCGGTCATCCTGCCAGTCTCGCCTGGACCAAACTGCCCGGCTCTCCCGTCACGATTCGCCCCTCCGATATCAAAAGCTTCGACGAACCGATGGCCGACGTGGCCAGGCGTATTCCGGGCGTGAAGCCGCCCGCCGTCTGGCTTCCTCACACGATTCTCGGCATTTCGACTTCCGGCATCCAGGAAGACCTCAGCGGCGGAAAACTTGGACCGTTCGCCAATCAGTTTTTCATCGGCGATCAGGGCCAGAGTAAGTTGATGCGCATGTCGCTGGAAAAAGTGAAAGGCGTCTGGCAAGGCGCCGCGTATGCGTTCCGCAGCGGCTTTGATTGCGGTATCATCCGGGTTGTCCAAGGGGAAGACGGGTCTCTGTTCACCGGTGAAACGGAGCGCGGCTGGGGATCGCTCGGGCCGAAGAAGTTTGGGCTCGAGCGGCTCGTCTGGACCGGCAAAGTTCCATTTGAGATCAAGGAGATCAAAGCCGAACCCGACGGGTTTCGTCTGATCTTCACGCAGCCCGTCGATCGTGCTTCCGCCGCGAAACCGGAGAGCTACAGCGTCGCTGGCTTCACTTACCTCTGGCACGAAGAATACGGCAGCGCACCTTCAAAACGCGTCGGCTGTCCCGTTCGGAAAGTCGAGGTCTCAGCAGACGGTCTGAGCGTTCGCCTCGGCACGATTTGTCTTCGCGAAGGCTACATCCATGAAATCAAGGCGACCGGAGTTCATGCGGCCGAGGGCGGCGCGGCTTTGCTTCACGCCAACGCATTCTACACCCTGAACCGGCTGCCGGATGGGGAGCGTATCATTCCGGTGGAGCCGAAGGAAGCCGAGCTCTGCGTGTCGCCCGTTCCGGCGTCGGCCAACGCTCCGACGGCCAAGCACGTCACGAAGGTTCCCGCCGATTGGACGAACGACGAAGGTGACAAAACGATACTGCTCGGCACCCAACCCGGACTGAAATTCGACCTCACAGAGTTGACCGTCAAAGCCGGCTCGCGCGTGCGACTGGTTTTCCGGAATGCGGATGACATGCTGCACAACTTCGTCCTGTGCGCTCCTGGCACCGGTCAAGCAGTGGGCGCGGCGGCCATGCTGCTGGGTCTCGACGGTGCGGCGAAGAATTACGTGCCGGACAGTGCCGACGTCCTCTATCACACCGCCCTGACACTCCCCGACTCAGCGGATACGATCTACTTCACTGCGCCAGCGAAAGTCGGAGACTACGATTACATCTGCAGCTTCCCCGGGCACGCCGCGCTGATGAAAGGGATCCTCCACGTCACGGCGCAGTAACTCACGACTGATGGAGCCGGCCGGCTACGCGTTGCGTCAGAAGGCGATTCACCCCTGACGTGTCGACGACAGCTCAGCGCGTTCGTTGCTTGATCACTGCGGGGCCGACTCGCGAGCACCTGGATCCGGTTCGCTTTCTGTCGAACGGTTCCAGTGGAAAGATGGGCTACGCACTCGCCGCTGCCGCGGTTGAACGAGGCTGGGAGGTCGAACTCGTCAGCGGGCCCGTATCGCTCACAACACCACACGACGTCGCGATCACGTCAGTCGTCTCAGCGGAGGAGATGTTTCGCGCCTGTGAACCGCTGTTTGCGCGCTGCGATATCTTCATCGCCGTCGCGGCGGTGGCCGACTATCGGCCGAAGGAGCGAGCACATCAGAAAGCCAAGAAGACCGGCGAACAGGTGACCCTTGAGTTGATTTCCACGATCGACATCCTCAAGACGCTGGCGGCGCGCAAAATCTCACATCAGATCGTCGTGGGCTTCGCTGCCGAAACGCACGATGTCGAAGCCTCCGCCCAGAGAAAGCTCGCCGAAAAGCAGCTTGATTGGATTGTGGCCAATGATGTGAGCCAGCCAGGGATCGGGATGAACGCCGACGACAATTCCGTCCTGCTGATCGGCGCCAACGGGAAGCGTCTGCCATTCGGGCCTGCCCCCAAAACGAGCGTTGCGCGATTTATCCTCGACCACGTCGGGTCTCGGTGAATCCGCGACACGTGCCACACCACCGCACGCTTCCAACAGACATCAAGATTGAGCCGTCGATTCGCGAAGACCGCATTGACATTCACGCTTCGGAAGGTTCCACCGTCGATCGCTCGTTTACCCCGCGTCCACCTCCCTCGCTTTCACCATGAACATCGTTTTTCGCGCTGGCTTGCTCCTCGCTCTTGCCCATGCCGCGTTCGGCGCGTCGCCGCGCGCTCCCAACATCGTCATCATCTTTTCCGATGATCACGCGTATCAGGCGATCAGCGCGTACGGGGATCCGCGTCATCTCATCGAAACGCCCAACATCGATCGGCTCGCCCGCGAAGGCATGCGCTTCGACCGCTGTCTCGTGCCCAACTCCATCTGTGGTCCCAGTCGCGCCACGCTGCTGACCGGCACCTACAACCACATCAATGGATTCGTGAACAACGTGAACACCCGTTTCGATGGCAACCAGACGACGTTTCCGAAGCTTTTGCACCAGGCGGGCTATCAAACGGCGCTGGTCGGCAAGTGGCATCTCGATAGTGTTCCGACGGGCTTCGATTTCTGGCAGATTCTCATCGACCAAGGGGTTTACTATAATCCTCCGATGATCCGCAACGGTGTCACCGAACCGCATCATGGCTACGTCACCGACCTGATCACCGATGTATCCTTGAACTGGTTGCGCCAGCGCGATCCGAACAAACCGTTCCTGCTGATGTGTCAGCACAAGGCCACGCACCGCGAGTGGGAGCCCGCACTCCGGCATCTCGACCACGACCAGGGTCGCACCTACGCGGAGCCGCCAACGTTGTTCGACGACTACTCAGGTCGCAGTACGGCAGAACGCACCCAGCAAATGACGATCCGTGAAACGATGAACGCCAAGGACCTCAAGTTCACTGCTCCTGCCCAGCTGGACTCCGAGCAGCGAAAACTCTGGGACGCCTATTACGAACCGCGCAATGCCGCGTTCAAATCCGAGCATCTCGAAGGCGACGCGTTGGTGCGCTGGAAATATCAGCGCTACCTTCACGATTATCTGGGCTGCGTGCGTTCTGTGGATGAGAGCGTGGGCCGCGTGCTCGACTACCTCGATGAGGCGGGGCTGCGAGAAAACACCATCGTGATCTACGCTTCGGACCAGGGATTTTTTCTCGGTGAACATGGCTGGTTCGACAAGCGATGGATCTTTGAAGAGTCGATGCGCACACCGTTTCTCGTTCGCTGGCCTTCGGTCGTCGCGCCTGGCTCAGTGAGCACCAAAATCGTTTCCACCCTGGATGTCGCCTCAACGCTGCTGGACGCAGCGAACCTTCCACCCGTGTCCCAGATGCAGGGCCGCAGCTTGGTACCTTTGCTCCGAGGGAAGCCGCCGGAAGATTGGCGAAAGAGTTTTTACTACCAGTATTTCGAGTATCCGGCGTTCCACGCCGTTCGACCGCACTACGGCGTGGTCACCGACCGATACAAACTCGTGCACTTCTTTGGCACCGATGTCACGGACTGGGAATTGTTCGATCGCTCCAACGATCCTCACGAGTTGAAAAATGTCGCGGAGGATCCGGCGTATGCAACGGCCCGACGCGACCTTGAACAGGAGCTGAATCGCCTGCGAAGTGACTTGAAAGTGCCGGCCGACGATTCCATCCCGGCCAGCTGGTTTGGCGGTGGCCCTGCCACGCCTCGCAACCCTGGAGGACGCTAGTTCACTGATTCGCCGACGCGGCTTTGACAACACCGCCAGGCACCGGCGGTGATCCTACCCGGACGCAGCGGAATCCGAGATGATTGCTACCGGTGTCAGGAGCACCCTTGCCCCGAGACCCCGTCATGTACCGCGTACAGTACTGATCGGAGCAGAGGAATGAGCCGCCACGTTGCACTCGCTTGACCTGCCTAGGCTCGCTCGGGTCGAAACTGCTGGACGGACCTTTCGGATCGAGCATCGCCCCGGTCCTTCCCTCACCGGCGTATGCATCTGGCCGATACCAATCGCTGCACCACTCCCAGACGTTGCCCGCCATATCATAGAGACCGTAACCGTTCGCCGGAAAAGTTTTGACTGGCGCCGCGCGCTTGAAGCCGTCGTCGCCCTGGTCGTGATTCGGAAAACGGCCTTGCCAAATGTTGGCTTGCCAGCGGCCGCCAGGCTGCAGCTCGTTACCCCAAGTATAGCGTTCCTCGGCCTTTCCGCCCCGCGCCGCGTACTCCCACTGTGCTTCCGTCGGCAACTGTTTGCCCGCCCAGACCGCGTACGCCTCTGCATCCGGAAAAGCGATATGAACGACGGGCTCGCTCTCTCGCCCCACAATGGAACTCTGCGGACCTTCCGGATGCCGCCAATCCGCGCCAGGACAGTACCGCCACCATTGGAGCGGATCGGCCAGGTTCACCGGACCAGCGGGCGGCGTGAAGACCACTGATCCCGCAACGAGCATTTCAGCCGGTGCTCCAGGATAGTCTTCCGCTTTCGGAGTGCACTCAGCGAGCGTCACATAATGAGATGCAGCGACGAATTTCGCGAACTCGGCATTGGTCACTTCGGTGCGATCCATCCAGAAACCGGAAATGCGGACCTGATGAAGGGGCCGCGCATCGTCCATCGTTTCACCGCCACCACAGAACTCCTGTGTCGGATCCTTGCAGCCCATTGTAAATTCCCCCGGCGGAATCCACACCATGTCAGCAGCGGTTGCGTGCAGTGTCGCTCCGCCCATCTTGACCTCAGGATCTGCAATCGAGGCACCTGCGCTGAATGCGACCACTCCTGCCGACAGAATCCACGCGACGCAGCAGGCCGATCCTCGCAGCGAAATTCTTTGATGGCGGAAAAATCTCCCGGCGGTCATTCGTATGGTGTACTTCGACCACCTAAACCATTCTGGCAACCTCGAAGAAGAATCCGTGCGACGGTTCAG
>JBDSPT010000331.1:0-3216 GCA_039930205.1 Opitutus sp.
GATTCTCAACGCCGCGGATTCGCTCGGCGCCACGGGAGGCGAAATTTCGGTGACTACAGGACGACAGCACTTCGGTTCCGAATTCATTTCCTCCTCCCATTCAGCCGAAGGACTCCAACCCGGAGAGTACGTTTTCTTAACGGTGAAAGACTCCGGTTGCGGAATGACACCGGAGACCATCTCGAAAATCTTCGATCCGTTTTTCACGACAAAATTCACGGGGCGCGGTTTGGGTCTGGCCGCCGTCCTCGGAATTGTTCGTGGACATTCAGGAGCTCTCAAAGTGGATAGTGCAACGGATCGCGGATCGTCCTTCACCTTGATTCTCCCACCCAGCCGCGAGGTGTTACCAGCGAAAGAGGACAAAAGCATGTCGGGCCCCTGGCAGCACCGAGGTGCTGCGTTGGTCATCGACGATGAAGAAGCGGTGCGCAACGTGGCCGCGGCTCTCCTGCGAACGTTTGGGCTCACGGTCGTGACTGCCGGCAATGGTAGCGAGGGTCTGGAGCAGTTTAGCAAGGACCCGGATTATTTCGACGTCGTGCTCCTCGATTTGACGATGCCAGGCATGGACGGAGAAGAAACTTTGGCGGGTCTACGATCGATCACGCCCCAAGTCCGCGTCCTGCTGGTCAGCGGCTACAGCGAAAACGACCGCATCGCCCAACTTGCCACCCATGGCCCTCTGCTCTTCCTCCAGAAACCGTTCACGCGCGGGTCGCTGGAACTCAAGCTCCAGGAAATTTTCGCCGCTCAGCGACACCCCTGACCAGATCTGGGAACTTTCGAAACACTTCCGGCGCGCCTGGCCGCGAGATCTCCGCCTCGTCCTTTCGACCATTCCCTTCCGATCGCCGGGAAAAACAGGTCGATGCTCATCGGCACGCGTCGCTTCGATAATAGGAGCAGAGGGAACCGGAAAGTTGCTTTGCTCCTTGGCGTCACTGCCGGAACCGCTTTGGTTCGCAGTTTAACACAGTGTCTTCCGTCTCCCCGACTCCTCCGCGACGCCCGCTCTCGCTCGGCGTCATTTTCCTCACGCTGTACATCGACCTCATCGGGTTCTCGATCATCTTCCCGCTTGGGCCGGATCTGCTGACTCACTACCTGAAGATCGACGGCCACTCTGGTGTCCTCGGCTGGCTGCTAAGTCAGACTGCCGTGATGGCACAGGCTCTGGGAAAAGATCACAATTTCGCCGCAGTGCTCTTTGGCGGAGTCGTCAGCTCGTTCTTCTCGATCCTGCAATTTGTCTTCGCACCGTTTTGGGGTGCGCTCAGCGATCGGCGAGGCCGCCGCGGTGTGTTGATGTTCACAGTGGCCGGGACTGCGCTCGGATATTTGGTGTGGTTTTTCAGCGGCTCCTTTTGGTTGTTTCTCCTCTCCCGCATCGTGAGCGGCGGATTCAGCGGGAATTTGTCCGTGGCCACAGCCGCCGTCGCCGACGTGACCACCCGAGAGGAACGATCGCGAGCCATGGGCATGGTCGGCGCGGCGTTCGGACTAGGGCTGGTGACGGGACCCACATTGGGCGCGATCACGACGCACTTCAATTTGTTGGAAGGTCATCCGGAATGGGCGCGGTTCGGCATCAATCCCTTCTCTGTTCCAGCACTGGTTGCCTTTGCTCTCTGTCTCGTAAACCTGGTCTGGATCAGCGCCCGCTTCAAAGAGACGCTGACCCCCACCACGCGGGCGGAGTCGCGCGACCCGCGTTTGCGCAACCCGATCGCTGCAATCTTCGGATTGGAAAACGTCGCGGTACGCCGGGCAAACCTGGTAGCGTTCATCTATTCCGTCGCGTTCGTTGCGATGGAAACGTCCCTAACCTTCCTCGCGGCTGAACGATTTGGCTATACCGCGCGTCAAAACGGCATGCTCCTTGGTTTTCTCGGCCTCTGCGCGATCGTCACGCAAGGCTATATCGTCCGCGTTCTGCTCAAGAAGCACAGTGAAACTCGAATTCTCGGAGCGGGACTCGCCATCTCCGCGGTCGGGCTGGTGTGCATCGGTTACGCGCCCCAACCTGCCCTGCTGTACGTCGGTCTCGCGGCACTTGCTCTGGGCTCCGGTCTCGTGAACCCCTCTACCACGGGGCTGATTTCTCTGTACAGTAGCCAGGCGGAACAGGGTCGCGCGTTGGGCATCTTCCGCTCCCTGGGCTCGCTGTCGCGCGCAATCACACCGGTGCTGGCAGGGGCGATGTTCTGGGTTTTCGGTTCGACCAGCGTGTTCGTCGCCGGCGCGTTTTTCGCCGCGGGTGCCCTCTGGCTGAGCCGCTCACTGCCTAATCCGGTGAAATGATCTCGAGCGGTCGAGTCTTCGATTTCGTTTACCGTAGCCATCGACGTGGCCTCGGACTCCTCCTCGTCGCGTGCATCCTGTTTGGGGCATCTGGATGCACTCTGTTTCACCGCGAGATGCCTCGACCAGGTCGCACCAGGCTCGACTCGCCCCTCGTCATCGTTCCGGCCGTCACGATGTCGAACTATCTCGTCGTGCAAGCGAAGTGGGACAAGCGCGGACCGTATCATTTCCTGATCGATACCGGAGCATCCGTTACGCTTGTGTCACAGGAATTAGCCGCCCGCTACGGAGCGAAGGACTCACCGCCAACATCCACCCCGATGGTCCGCGTCAAGTCGGCCGCCGGCGAGACCGCGCTGCTCACCGCGACGAAGCTGCGTCGAATCGAACTGGGCGGTGCACGGTTCGAAAACGTCCAGGCGTTGATCTACGACTGCACCGACCTCTCGACTCACTTGGGCGTGCAGATCGACGGGATTTTGGGATTTCCACTGTTTCGAGAGACGTTGCTGACGCTCGACTACCCGCACTCCCGCGTGCTGCTCCAAGCTCGTTCAGCGGCACCTTTGCTTCCGGGCACGCCCATCTCTTTCAACAACGACCGTAAGACTCCCATCATTCCGCTCCGCCTGGGTAAGCAGACGTTTGTCGCACTGATCGATTCCGGAAGCGACGTCGCGCTGAGCCTCAATCCCGTTGGACTCGAGCCAACGTTTAGCGTGCCGCCGCGTACCGGCGCGACCGTGGCCACCCTCATCGGTGAACGCGTGCAGCGGATCGGCCGCCTGGCCGACACCCTCACGATTGGCGATTATCCGGTTGAGCAGCCCATCGTGGACGTGACGGACGAACTCAGTTCCGTCGGTGGCGGTATCCTGAAAAATTTTACCGTGACCTTCGACCAAGAGC
>JBDSPT010000332.1:0-4103 GCA_039930205.1 Opitutus sp.
GCTACGTGGGAGCGACACCTCGATTCGTCGATATTGAGGAAGGCACCTTCAACCTCGACCCCGATAAAGTCGCTGCGGCGATCACGTCGAAAACGAAGGGAATCATCGCCGTGCATTTATTCGGCCAGCCTGCGCGCATGACCGAGATCATGGCGTTGGCCAAAAAGCACAATCTGTTCGTGATCGAAGACTGCGCGCAGGCGGTCGGAGCACGCTACGAAAACATGCCTGTCGGAACGATTGGCGATGTGGGAACGTTTAGTTTTTATCCGACGAAGAATCTCGGCGGCTGCGGCGAAGGCGGTGCGTTCGTCTCGCGCCGGGAGGAATTGCATACGCAGGCACGACACATTCGGGTTCATGGTTCCGATCGCCGTTACTATCACGATAGCGTCGGTGGAAATTTCCGCATGGATGGATTCCAAGGAGCCTTGCTCAATGTGAAGCTCCCGCATCTGGCTCACTGGACGGCGCGTCGACAGGAGATTGCTGCGCGCTACCTGGCGGGAATCACACTCGCTGAGGTGCGTCTGCCTGATCAGCCCGAGTACGGTCAATCAGTCTTCCACCAGTTCACGGTTCGGCATCCGCGACGGAACGCGCTTCGCGAACACCTCGCGAAGGCGGAGGTCGGAACGGATTTGATCTATCCCGTTCCGCTGCATCTGCAGAAATGTTACGCCCCCCTCGGTCTGGGCACCGGCTCGTTCCCAGTTGCAGAGAAGGCGGCTGAAACCTGCGTGAGTCTGCCGATCTTTCCCGAGCTCCGCGACGAGCAGGTGGAGCATGTGATCGCTTCCGTGAACTCATTCCACAGTTGAGTACATCGGCGACATGGCAGCTGGCGCAGGTAAATATCGGACGCATTCGCTCAGCCGTGGACAATCCGATCATGGCTGATTTCGCCGCGGCGTTGAACGTGATCAACGTACTGGCCCGGCCCCGGGCTTGGTTCGAGATGTACCACGGAGCTTTCCTCGCGTTGTGGTGGATTCCGCTCGGACATCGACCGACGGTGGCTGAGGCGCAACAGCGATTGAAATTATTCAAGGACCAGGTTCCGCCGCCCAAGGCATTCGCGTTTCGGCAAGCCTTTCGTGCTCCGACTGCTCTGGAGGGCGTAGCATGATCGACGGCATTCGCCTGAAAGTGTGTGGGCTAACGTCGCTCGTCGACGCCGAGTACGCCGATCGTTGCGGCGCTGATTACCTCGGTTTCATTTTGCACCGCGACTCACGACGGCACATCTCGCTGGCGCAGTACGTCGCGATGGCACCGCGTTTGCCCGACCGCCGAAAAGTGGCGGTTTCCGTCGAGCCTACGTCGGATGAGCTCACCGCGATGCGCGATGCAGGATTCAACTATTTCCAGATCCACTACCGCCCTGAACTTCCGGATCAAACGCTCTCCGAGTGGTCGCGTATTGTCGGTGAAAAACACCTCTGGCTCGCACCCAAGCTACCCCCGGCAGACGACGTTTCCCGAGCGGCGCTGGCCGTCGCGAAGTTTATCCTCTTTGACACTTACCAGGCGGCGGGCTTCGGCGGATCGGGCAAGACGGGCGATTGGGCGAAATTCGCGCGTCATCAGGCGATACATACGCACAACTTCTGGATCCTCGCGGGCGGGCTGAATTCCGAGAACATTGGCCATGCCTTGACGGCGAGCGGCGCGCGATTTGTCGATGTGAGTAGTGGCGTGGAGGCGGCTCCCGGCGTCAAAGATCTCGAGAAACTAAAGAAGTTCGTGGTCCGACTGCACGAGAACAGCGGGAACGGAGCAAAGCGCACGAACTGAAAATCCGGCGTTCGGAATGATTCTGGTCGTCTCTTTTGCCCGCCTCCCTCGTCTTAGCACCGCCCGAAGTCGTTGAGTGCGCCCCCATCACGCGCGCGGTGCGGCCCGGAGTACAGTTCTTCCCTCAATCCTAAAATCCCATCATGAAACGTCGTTTGTTCCTGTTGTCCGCCCTCGTTGGTTTCGCCATCGGTCCAGTCCTTCGATCTGAGGAGGCTCCTAAAGCCCCGCCGGCAGCGGAAGACAAAGAGCCGGAGACAGAGCTGGGCAAGAAGATGGCCAAGATGAACGCGGCGTGGCGCAAGGTTCGCCGCCAGGTCGCTGATGCGGCCAAAAATGAAAGCACGCTTGAGCAACTCGCGATCGTGCAAGCGAACGCCACCGAGGCACTGAAGGAAGAACCCGAACGCAAAGCGGACGTGCCCGCGGCTGACCAGGCAAAATTCGTGGCCGACTACCAGAGCAAGATGAAGGAGTTCATCGCCGATCTCGATACCTTGGCGGCAGCGCTGAAGGCCGGAAACAATGCGGAAGCGGCCAAGATCATCGAAGCGATCGGCAAGACGCAAAAAGCCGACCACAAAGAATTCCGCCGCCCGCCGAAGAAGTGATGGGGGTAGGAGGGGTTCGCTTCGATCCCCAGAGCCTGTTATTTCGAGACTCGAACCAAGGCGGAGCCGTGGGTTGGATTTCGCCCGGCCATCCATCTGAAATTTCAGCTGGATTGCCGCGCCGGCAGGCCGGCTCGCAATGACAAACAGGAATGTTCATTAGCAGCGTAGTTAAGGATCGAGTGCGACGTCAGCAGCCTAAACTTCTACGACGAGCGGAGGGGCGGCATTCACGGGATGCGTCACTTCGTTCAGAATGACAACCGGGGCGTTATGATCGGCGGACTTGAGTAGGGGACACCGCCACTCTGCTCCTGTGTTTCATCGTGCTTCTCAAACCACCGCGAACGCGCCTTCGTGCTCCAGCAACCGGCGCTTGATCTCTTCGCCGAACGCGAAGCCGGTAAGCGATCCATCCGCGCCGATGACGCGGTGACACGGGACGATCAGGCAAATGGGATTCGTCGCATTCGCCCGGCCGACGGCGCGTGACGCCTTCGGTCTGCCTAAGACGCGCGCGAGTTCCCCGTAGCTCACCGCTCCTCCAAACGGAATCTGCTGCAGCGCGCTCCATACTTGCTGTTGAAACGGTGTTCCGACCGGCGCGACTTGAACAGAGAACGTTGGTCGACGACCGGAAAAATACTCGGAGATCTCGTGGCGCACCTCGGCGATGCGCGCCATGTCATGGATCAATTCCGAGGAGGTGAAGCGATCGCGCAGATCGGCGATGTTGCCGAAAGCGGTTCCCACGACGGCGCCACTTGCCTCGACCGCCGCAGAAAATTCGCCGAATGGAGTGGAGAAGGTGTCGTAGAAATATGTCATGGTGTTGAAAGAAGAACGCGCACGTTGGATGCGCAGCAAAGTCAGATCGCTAGCGGTTGATTGAGTTGCCAGAGATGTGCTGTCGCGAGACTGCGATGGGGCGAAAACACGGTCATCAGTCTGCGAGTTGCATCGAGGTCGGGCCGTTGCTCCAGCTTGAAGAGCGATTGCAAGCCGCTCGTCACTCCGGTGTCACCGAGCGGAACGCAGTCCGCAAAACCCAGCGCCCTCATCATAACGTAGTTCACCGACCATGGACCGAGTCCGCGGACGGCGAGCAGGTTTCGCTCCGTGCGCGTGGCGGACAGATGCTTTAACGAGCTCAAATCGAGCTTCCCCTCCGTGATCAGACGGGCGGTCGCAACGACGTATTCAGCTTTCTGACGCGAAAACTGGAGCGGCAGGAGATCGGCGGGAGATAGTGCTGCGAGCGCACTCGGGATGGGCGGTGCGAACAGTCCGTCCGCGACGGGCGTGCCCGCATGTTCCACCAGACGGCGCCGCAGTGTGCAGGCGAAGGCGAAGTTGATTTGCTGTCCGATGATCGACCACAGAAGTCCGTCGAACACCGAGGCCGTGCGGCTGATGCGCAATTGTTCCCGTCCCGCGACCAGACGGGTCAACCCCAGACTCTTGGCTAGACGCGAGAACGCCTCCGCGTTTTCATCAAGTCCAAGCAAGCCGATGACCAATTCGTGCACCTCTGGCGCTTCGCCCGCGGTGTGCCCCACCTGCACTTTGTTCTTCGCAAATTGCAGTCGGACGACGGCGGCACCGGTGGTGAGTTGCACAGCGGTCGTGTAGGTGTCGGCGTCGAGTGTCTCGGTGAGGCTGACGGTGTCGCGACTCAATGCCCGCCGCAGGTAA
>JBDSPT010000333.1:0-9213 GCA_039930205.1 Opitutus sp.
GGTCAGAACGCCCGGAACCAGATTGAGCGCTTCGCGTGCCTCGAAAAGTGACGTGTCGGCGATCAGTTCGTGCGTCACCACACTGATGGCGAGCGGCGTGTCACTGATCTTCGAGCCGATCCCCGTCGCCGTGATGGCATTCGTCGCACGATAGCCTGAGGCTTGATCGGTGCGCACCGTGAACTCGTCGAGCATGATGGCTTCGGTCGGCGCACTCTGATCGGTGGCGGCAGTTGTTTGCGCTGCCGCGGAGACAGCCAGCGCGAGGCAGCCGGCGAACGCCGTCAGGTGCCTGGAATGGAAGGCAAGGTGATTCATTTCATTCTTGGGTTTGGGGGTGGGTCAGGAAATTCGGCGGAAGCTCTTCGGGTGCGCGGCCCGCGTGAACCCGGGCGGGAGAGAAGCCCGGCGCGTCCGAGGGGTGACGGGCACACAACGATTAAATTCATTGCCCCTCGCGATGCCTTTCATTTCTAACCGTTAGGCTTCATGGCAAAACCTCCGACCATCCGCAGCATCGCCCATCAGCTCGGCCTCTCCGTCGCGACGGTGTCGGAGGCATTGCGTGACAGTCCTCAGGTCAAACCCACGACGAAAGCGCGCATCGTCAAGGCCGCAGCAGCCGTCGGGTATGAACGGAATCCTCTGCTCGGCGCCACGTTTTCTGCGCTGCGACAAGGTCGTCACCAAGGTTTCAGTGGAACGCTCGCGCTCGTCGACGAGGCGCAGGACGGACGCACGGAGCTCATGCTTTTCCATCGCGAGGTCGCGCGCGGGGCCGAGGCGCGGGCGCGACAGCTTGGTTTTAAAACTGACGTGTTCTGGATTGGGCGAAGTGCGCCCGCGCTCTCAATCACGCGCCTCAACTACGTGCTCCGTGCGCGCGGCATCTCCGGTGTGATTCTGCTGCCCTTCGATCAACGGCAGGATTTTCGCGCGTTCGACTTCACGCATCTTTCAGCGGTCAGCATGGATCATCGACTGATCAATCCGCAGCTCCACACCGTGCAGCCCGACCATTACCTCTCGATGCGGCGCTGTCTCGAGACGCTGACGGAACGCGGGTATTCCCGGATTGGTCTGTGCCTCGAAACCCGGAAAGACGCCCGCGTTGATCACAAGTGGAGTTCGGGCTTTCTCTCGTTCTTCCGGCTAAACGACCAGCATTTGGCGGTACCGCCGCTGATGGAAAACACCCTCGATCGAAAGACGTTCTCCACGTGGTACAAACGCCACAAACCCGACGTGATCATTTCTCACGCGCAATCCATCACCAGCTGGCTGGAAGAGCTTGCGGTTCGCATCCCAGCCGACGTCGGGTTCTTCCGCATCAACGTGACGGAACGCTCAACGCCGTGTGCTGGATTGAATCTGCAACCAGATCAGCTGGGGGCGACCGCGGTCGAGGCGGTTGTGGGCATGCTCCACCGGCGTGAACACGGAATTCCCACCTGTCCGAACAGCATCTCGATCGACGCCGTTTTCATGGATGGCCCAACCCTGCGGGCCTTTGCTCCACCGCATTAGAGCGGTTTAACTTAAACTGTAGCCGGACGCCGCGTCATTGTCATCGCGAGGTGCGCGAAGCGCGCCGTGGCGATCCAGCTGGATTGCTTGTATGTCCAATGTGATGGAAAGAACGGAAGGAGGGCAAGCCGCCGGCGGCTTCCGAGAATGGGCCGAAGAGCTCGTCGGAGGAAGCCGACGGAGGGGAAGTTGCAGCCGAAGGCCGCGAGGTTTTGGCTGCAAGGACCGGAACGTCGCTTCGACTGGCCGTCGGAGCGACGCTGGTGCCGGCAGGCCGAGTGGATTATCGAGGCCTGACCTCGGGACGAAGCCATGGGCCCCGGCACCAGATCTGGTTAAACTCGAACCGCTGACTGAGCCTTGAGCTCGCATTGCAAGATGGAGACAACCACCCCCAATCCTGAAGTTAACTACGTCGGCCTGGACATTGCCAAGGACCGGCTCGATTACACCGTGGACGGCATCCGCTGTGCCCACGTTCCAAATACCGTGAGTGGCCACGCGCGCCTGCTCGTGGTCCTGCGTTCACTGCGCGGGGTCCGCGTGATCTGCGAAGCGACCGGTGGCTACGAGCGGGCGATCGTGGCGGCGCTTTTAATGACCAAAATCGAAGTCTGTGTGGTCAACCCCGCGCGCGTGCGCGCCTTTGCCCACGCGGAGGGGCTGCTTGCGAAGACGGACCGACTCGATGCGCAACTGTTGCATCGCTTCGGGCGGAAAGTGCAGCCGCGCCTGCATGCGCCGATGGATCAGGCGGCCATCACCCTGCGCGAATTGCTCGATTACCGTCGACAGGTGAGCGATCAGCTCGTGGCGGTTCGCAATCGGGTGGAGCTGGCCGGCCCGGTCTTACGGGCTCGATTGGAGGCGCAGATCCGCTTCCTCGAACAAGAGCTGCGTGAAACCGACCGGTTGATCGAAGACCACATCGACCATGACGACACTTTGCGCGACAAGGCCGCGCGTCTGCGCCAACTCCAAGGCGTGGGCCCGGTCTTGGCCGCCACGTTGCTCGCCTACGTGCCGGAGTTGGGCGCGATCGAATCGCCCCAGCTCTCGGCCTTGATTGGCGTCGCGCCCTTCGCCCGCGACAGCGGCCGCAGCCAGCGCACCCGTCATGTGCGCGGCGGCCGCGGGGTCGTGCGTCACGTCCTCTACATGGCTGCAGTAGCAGCCACCCGCCACAACCCAGTCCTCGCCGCCTTCTACGCCCGACTCGTCGCCGCGGGCAAACCCAAGCTCGTCGCCCTCATCGCCGTCATGCGCAAAATGCTCCATGTCCTCAATCGACTCCTCGCCGACCCCAATTTTGTCCTTGTCCGTTAACACCGCTGCTTCGTCGCTGCGCTTCTCGCAATGACAGGAACTCGGCTACAGTTTTGTTTAAAAGGCTCTGATTTCGTCCGATTTTTTACGGCCAAGTTATCGCGCAGGTGTAGCTTCGAATCTCACTCTGTGCACCAGGGGACCAGCAGCCGGCGAACGTTGGCGCAAATTCGTCTGCGACCAATGCGCATCGCGGTCTTCGTGCTTGCACCGACCGGAACGTCGCGATTCAACGGGATTGCGCCCCACCCGTGATGCCTCCGCATGATTCAGAGACCGCCGAGTGGTTTGCGCGGGAAGTCCAACCGCACGAACCCAAGCTGCGCAGCTACCTGAAACGGTTCGCTGCCCGCGATGACTTGGACGATCTCGTGCAGGAAAGTTACACGCGCTTGTTGCGGCTCAGAGAGACCCGGCCAGTTCAGTCGCCGAGTGGACTCCTGTTTGCGTTGGCCAAGAATACCGCACGCGATCTGTTTCGTCGGCGGACGGCAGCGGAGCGAAATGGTCTGACGGAGGAAACAGCGACAGACTGCATCGAGGACCGTCCCGGTGTGCCCGAGACGGTGAGTCGTGCGCAGGAAGTTGAACTGCTTTCGAAGGCGATCGACGCGTTGCCCGAACGTTGCCGGGCTGTGTTGCTTTTGCGCCGCTTCGGCAATCTTTCGCAGCGCGAGATCGCCAAGCGTCTCGGGATCACCGAACACACCGTCGAAGCTCAGCTGCGCAACGCGATCAAGCGGTGTGAAGATTATTTCATCGCCAGCGGCGCGAAGCCTCCAACGCCATGATCCCGCCTGCCTCAACCCACGAGCCGAAGGACCGTGATTTCGAGCGTATTCGCGAACAGGCGATCGACTGGATCGTACGTCGCGATCGAGGACTCTCAGCTAAGGAGACGCAGGAATTTCTTGCGTGGACTGCAGCAGACGCCCGGCACTCCGCCGCACTTGACCGCTCCACCTGGACGTGGGGCAAACTGCAGATGCCGGACGAAGTGCGCACCCACGAATCATTCAAAGGCCTCGCACGTTCACCGTGGCGCTTCGCCACAACGGCAGGCTTGGCCGCAGCGTGTGCCCTCCTCATCGCTGTTTGGTCGCAGAGAACATCTCCGCGTGAGAGTACGCCGAAGACCGAGCAGGTCGCCGCCGTCGCGACTCCCGTAACCACCCGCGTCTTGTCGGATGGAAGCACCGTGCGATTGGCGGAAGGCAGCGAGATTGCGACATCGTTTACCCCGGAGGAACGACGAGTGACCGTGTCGCGCGGCGAGGCGTATTTCGAAGTTACGAAAGACCCACGCCGACCGTTTGTGGTGCAAGCGAGCAAAGTACGCGTACAGGCAATCGGAACCGCCTTCGCGGTAAGACTGCAATCGGGAGACGTCGATGTTCTCGTCACGGAGGGCACCGTCGCGGTCGGCGCAGGGACCGAACCACCAACCAGTGACGCGAACTCTCAGGGCACCCAGTCTTCCTCAACTCCTGCTCAATCGCCCACTCAGGTGACCGCGGGCCACCGTGCCATGGTTCGCATTCCACCGGTCGGCGAGCAGCCAGTCACCGTCGTAACCATCCTGAATAAATCTGAAATGAGCCGGCTGCTCCATTGGCGTGAATCGTTGATCGAGTTTGATGGAGCGAGCCTGCGGATGATCGCGCAACAGTTCGAACGGCGGACCGGCGCGAAAATCGAATTCGCCGATGCGACGGTCGGCGAGACCCGGCTCGGCGGCAGCTTTCCTCCCCACGACTTGGATGGTTTCCTCGCGCTGCTCGGAGAGAATTACGGCATCCAAGCCTCTCGTCGGTCTGACGGACGTATCGTCCTCAGTAAGAGTCCCTGATCCCGGAAGGTCGTCGGGGCGCGACGGTCACGCTGCTACTCCCGGTCGCGGGCAACCGTTGCCACCACGAGAAAACTCACCAGATCGCGGAGTTCGATGGCAGAAAGATGGTCCGGGACGCCGCCGGCCAACTGACATTCTCCAGCCGTACCCGCGCTTTCGTTACGCGGGAGCACCAGCATCGTGAGGAGACGTTCTCGCAGCTCAAGGGTGTCGGTTTCGATCCAGTCGTGCACCGTCGACCGGGGACGAGGACCTTCTTCATGACATCCTACGCAATCCAAGTTCGCGGATCGTTCGAATATTCGGCGGCCTTTGATCGGATCTCCTCCGTCCAAGGCGCCTCGGTACGGCGCCAGCCGATCTCCGCTCGCGCGCCAGTGCGCTTCGATGTCGTTCAGTGTTTTTGTCAACTCGCCATTTTGGCGCGCCTCGACTGCGGAAATCAGGTCAACCCGTGCCGCCAACGGCACCGATCCCGCCCGGAGCCGTTCGAGGGCTTGAGCGAGCAGCCCGTCGGCCCGCGGATCGGCAGTCGCTGCGATGATGGGATAGACTGCTGCTTGGGCCGCAGCTGAGCCCTGTTCCGCCAGCTTTTTTAACATCGGCAACGCCACCGGGGCCGGTAATCGGGCCAGAATGGGCAGCGCGGCGTGGACCAGCAACGGCTCCTTGCTCTGGATTGCGTGTTGCACCGCGACCTCCAAACGCGCGTCGAGCAAGTGATCGAGGGCTTGTAAGGCCGCCACTCTCGCGCGAACCGGATGCGCCTTCTGGTACACGACATCCCACAAGGCGTGCCCCGTTCCCGCTATTCGGAGCGAGGAGACCGCGCGGATGGTCGCAATCTGGACTTCCTCGGGCACCTGCCCCGATTTCTGGCCGAGCACATCGCGCAGCGCACGTCGCGCGGGCTCGATCTCCCTCGTGGAGGCCGGCGGACCACCGTCTCCGGCTGACGGATTCGTCGGCTTCAAACTTCCCCAAGCGGCGAGTTCGTTGAGTGCCGCCGCCCGGAACGTCTCGGGCACATAAGAGAGCATCGCGAAACGTCCCAACGCTTCAGCGTTTTCGGGCCGCCCCAGGAAACCGTGCGCGCGAATCGCACTCATCACGAGCAAGCGATCGTCGAGCGGCGCTTGCTCGAGCAGCGCCGCCAGCGCGGGCATCGCCGATTCAATCCGCAACCCGCCAATGCCGTGGGCGGCTTCGCGCACGATATTCGCATCCGAGTCCTGCAAAAATTCCGCGATGCGCGCATCACCTAATTTCCGATACGCCAGCACTCCTCCGCGGCGAACGGCACGGGACGGATCGTGCATGCTTCCGTCCAGCGCCGGATCAGCGCCCAGGCGCGCGAGGGCCGTCACCACACCCTGCCGGACGACCGGATCGCGATCATCGTTCCGCCGCAATAACTCGAGCAACGCCGGGATCGCATCCGGTCGATGAAATTTCCCGAGCCCCTGCGCCGCGAAAAAAGTCACGCGAGGCTCAGCGTCGGCCAAAGCTCTCACCATCGCTTGAAACGACTCGAAGCGCCCGGCATTGCCCAGCACCCGCGCGGCTTGAGCTCGAATGTGCGGATCGTCGTCGCGCAGCAGCGCCGGAACAAAATTCAACGCGGAAGGAACCCGCTCCGCCATCTGGCCGGCCGCCCACAGCGCGTGCATCCGCGCGAGCCGTGGACGGGCGCGCTCTTCCGCGAGACGTTGAACCGATGGCAGTGCGGCCGGCCCTCGCGTTGCCAGCTCGAACTGCGCGGCCAGACGGATTCGCTGGTCGGCGTGGCCGAGCCATGCACCCAGCTCCTCAATGGTTTTCCCCGCAAAGCCTCCCTCCATCAGCCGCCGCGTTTCGGTGATGAGATCGCTTTCCTGCGCGGACACTCTTTCCGTACCAACGGTGTAGATACGGGCGAGTCCTGGCTTTTGCCGCGGAAAGTGCGAGCCGGCATCTGCCACGTATAATCGGTTGTCCGGACCGAATGTCAGGTCCGTCGCCAGCACTCCGCTCAACACGCCTTGGGACCGCGCCAGTTCGAAGCCGGCGCCACGTGGCGTGAGCACGATGGCCGTGACACCGCTTGCATTCTTCCGGTCAGTCGAACGAGCGACGAAGAAGGCCCCGCGATAATCGGCGTTAAGTGCGGAGTCCGGATTAAAGGTCAGGCCGCGAACTCCGTCCTCCACGTTGCAGACCGGAGGAAGCGCAAAGGCGAGCCGTCGCTCAGCACCTGGCTTCCAGAGCTCTTCCGAGAGCCAAAGATTGGATCCGTTATCCAGAACGTCCGCATATGCGCGGCGCCATCCGCCATCACTCCCTTCCACGACCTGCATTAAACGCGCCCGATCTCCGCCTCCCCTCGCGTCATCCACGACAAACAAATTCCCATCCTCATCGAAGGCGAGATCCTGGGGGCTCCGCATTCCCATGGCGACGACCTCCACTCGATGATTGATCGGATCCATCCGCACCACTCCACCACTCTCGCGGAGATCGAACGTGGCCTGACCAATTTCGGGTACGCGCCACCCGCGATCGTCGACCGCGAAATAGAGCCACCCGTCCGGACCGCGAATGATGCTTTTGGCGCCCTGCGGCGACGCACGTCCCTGACGTCCCCTTCCATTCACCGCCAGGGCAGGTTCACTCCTGGCACTCGAGTCGGGTGCCAACGTCCACTCCCCGACGGTCGAATGGAGCGCTAGCCACAACTCAGGCGGATCCGCACGGACACCGCCCTCCGCACCGTCCAAAGGATCATGGTTCCCGTTTGCAAAGAGATGACTGGAATCGGCGAAACCATCACCATCGCGGTCTTCCAAGACACGCACGCGTGGTGCCTCGCGCGGGAGTTCGGCACGCTGCTGAGGCCTTGCCGGTGCGCTTTTGTCTGGAGATTCGTCGATCGCGGACGTCGCAATTTTCCGGTCACGCACGTTTGCATCTCCCTCCTCGCCCAGCTCGCTCGCCGGGTTGGGCTGCGTTTCGGCGACGTAGAGTCGGCCCCGCGCATCGAACGCGATCGCCACGGGATCACCCAATTGCGGCTCAGCTGCCCAGCGGGTCACCACCAATCCGGTCGCGACCGTGAGCTGACGGTCAACGTTCTCATCTCGAATCGCAGCGGCGCCCTCAGACCCAGGATTGGACAGGTTGGCAGAGACACCCGCCAATCGACCTTCGCCCATCGACGCCAGCAAGACACCGATCAGAGCGCAGCACGGCAGCTTCATCGGAGCAGAAGGTCAGCTCGCGAGATCCGTGTTGAAAGCTTAGAGTGCTCCCACGCCAAGGTATCTTGCTTTGGCCAAAAACCCAGCGCCCATCAGAGCGGCTGAATCGTGATGTTTCGCCAGCGGCAGACCGCCCCCGGCGCCCAACGATTGCGGCCCATGCCTCCAGCCGGCGAGCTGTGGACCTCCAACCCGATATGGCCCGGTCCGCCCAGGTAATGGGTTGCCCGGTCCGGATCGAAACCGGGCAGCCGGACTGCCGCATAGTCGAGCGACGCAATCTTCAGACCGTTGATCCACGACGTGAGCACGGGGATCCGGCCAACACACCGGAGTCGAAACCGATTCCAGTCATTGCAACGCCACACGCGGACAAAATCCTCGAAGTGCGCCGCGTAATCCAGCGGCCAAAATGGGCGGCTGTCGTGCACACCTTGCGTGAGTTGCGTGTATTTGAAATCCGGTAACTCAAGCGCATCGATGTAGTATGGGGCGGAGCGAAAGTTGCCCACTCCGTTCACATAGAATCCGCCCATGTTCCCACGTGGTCGCGGCTCGACGGAGAACTGATAACCCAACGTGCCGATCTCGTGCTGGCGGACGAGGACCCCGCTATCGACCGGCCAGTCATGATTGGCCTCAAACTCGAGTTCGAAATCCTGAAACCTGGCTTCGGAAATCAAATACGCGCCGAGACCCGATCCCGCCGGCTTCTGACCGCCGACGATCGCACCATCGACCACTTCCCATTGTCCGGTGTTACGAATGGCGGTCGCCGATTCGGGCCGACTGCGATGATACTCCAAATTCTGCGCCTCAACCTGATCCAGTGGTACGAGTCCCGCCGCGACCGCAGGCGCGGGCTCAAGTCGCGGGATCGCACGCCAACCGCTCAAAGACTTTCCGTCAAAGAGCGACCGCTTCCCGTGAGTTGCATCCTCGGTGGTATAGAGTCGGTCCGGTAACGACATCTCGGCGGAGCTCAGTCGTTGCTTGACGGTCGAGGCGGCGAGCAAGACGGAGCTGGCGGTGATGAACTGGCGGCGGGAGTACTTGGGGGTCGAGTTATTCATAAACAGAAAAAGCGCAGGACCATTTGCGGTGTGCCGGCGAGAGGCGGATTTGGGGTGCGGAACTCAGCGTGCCGATGCAACACACTTCTAACCTGCATCCATCACACTCGCTTGAAGATTTTTTTGCCACAGAGGACACGGAGCCCGGACACAGAATTGGGGGAATCACTGGGTGTTTAGCGCGGTGAACTTTGTGTCA
>JBDSPT010000334.1:0-6083 GCA_039930205.1 Opitutus sp.
CTCGAGCGACAGCAGCGGAGCAAGTCGCTCGCGGTTAATCGTCGAGGGAAATGGACGGTGGGCCGTGATCTCGAAACGGTGCTGCAGCAGATCTTCGGAACTCGCTAGGAGCCTGTCGGACTTAGCCTTCAGTCTCAATAAAGCAGGGCCTGTAGCACGATAGTCTCGATTCAATTCCAACCCGAAGTCGTATACGCGACTATAGACGCTTTGGATGGCCGAAGTCCGACAGACTCCTAGAGCGGTTCAACTTAAACTGTAGCCGGACGCCGCCTCATTGTCATCGGCGAGGTGCGCGAAGCGCGCCGTGGCGATCCAGCTGGATTGCTTCGTCGCTGCGCTTCTCGCAATGACAGGAACTCGGCTACACTTTTGTTTATAAGGCTCTAGCTATCGGCCGGGCGCTCCGAGTTCCGCGACGATACGGTCGACGGCCGATACGGGTACCACCAGTCGCCAACCCGAAGTTGAACGGTGCAGGGTGAGCATGGCTATCCCGCTCGTGCGCAGGTCGGACAAGGTCGGTGGCGAATTATCCCGCGGGTTGGCGGGCAGTTTGACCGGAGCTTCCGGCGATCGCTCGGGCGTGCCGAAGATGACACCCATGGACGCCCGGTCCCGATCTGCTTCGTGGAACCATGCGATTTGCGCCGCGGTCAGCGGAATGCTTTTCATCGTCACGCTCGCAATCAGGGCTTCGGGTGTCACGTAGGAGCTGCGCGCGGCCGGCGGAAGTCGATTGAGCAGCTCCTCCGCTTTGCTGCGTGCAGCGGGATCAAGTTCGAGCACAGATTGCATCGCCATCACGTCGCCGCCGGCAGCGGCCCAGAGCGCAGTTTCGATCGCAGCTCGGGGCGTGGCCTGTCCCCGATTGTTCCAGGAAGCGCAGGGCGTCCACTCGCCGAGTGACCAGGCGGCGGGAGGTGAATCAGACCGCGCGCTGGCGACGGGGGCCCCAGGCAAATGCCCGCGCCCGGGCGCGGTGGCGTTGAGCGCGGCCAGTGATTCGCGCAGGCGCGCGCGCTCCGATTCGAGCGCGAGCATCTCGCGCTGCTGTTCGCGGAGCGAGTCGAGCTGGGTGTGCAACCGCTGCGACGACACGCGCATGCCGATCCAGCAACCGGCAGCAACGGCTATCACGATGCCAAGAAGGGTAAGTCTTGAGCGCATGGGTTGTCCGTATCAGAACCACGACCACGACGCCCGCGGTTCGGGTGCGGCATCGCTGTCCACGAGGATGTGTTTGATCCCCGCTTTGCGCGCCTCGTCGATAACGTAGAAGAGTTGGCCGATGTGGACCCCTTTTGCCGCAATCACCAATTTGGACTCTCCACCAGGAGCAGAAGTCTCGAGCGTCTTCAGATTGACAAGGTAGGTGTCGAGCGTGACCGGTTTGCCTTCCCACGCGATCGTCCCCTTGGGTGTCAGCGTGAGCGAATTACTGGTGGGCCTGGGAGTGTTCGGTGTCGGGGCGGCGTGGGCAGAGCGAACGCTCACCAGGTAGGCTTGACTGCGCTGAAGATCGCGGGCGGTTGCGACGGAGCGAGAGAGCTGATCGTTCCCGGCGCGAAGTGCGGGCAGGCTTTGTCCTGATGCCGAGAGTCGAGCGATCTCCGATTTGAGGGATTCGTTCGCGCGCTGCTGCGGAAGGATCAGCCAGGTGCAGACCACGGCCAGGGCCACGGCGGGCAGACCAACCGAAGAGACCGTCGCGAAAACGGAAGCTGTTGCCGTGCCCGCTTGAGCAAGAGCGATGTTCGAGATCTGGGTTGCCAGGCCCAAGGGAACATTGCCCGTCGCAGTCGCGGAAAGCGCCAGGCCGAGGGCAGCGGCCGTTGAGGTAATTCCCCGCCGGGCGAGCGTTGCGTTCAGTTTTTCGAGGGCTCGGTCGACGCGTTTGCGCGCGGCTTCCTCAGTCACGAGCAGGTCGGCGCCGATCTCCGCAAAGGTGCGTTTCTCAAAAAAGCGCAGGATGATCGCGTTGCGTTCGTCGCCCTTGAGCGTCACGATGGCGTCGTCGATCACGGGTCGCAGTTTCGCCACATCGGCATCGGAGCTGGGAGCAGAATTTTCGAAATGCATGGAGTGGGCGGTCGTTTCCCGATGCTTGCGCCGTTGCTCGCGGCGAACGAGCTCGGCTGAGGCGTGTTGCGCGGTGACGTAGAGCCAGCCGGAAAGCGACGCATGCCCGCGGAGGGCGGATGCTTTGCGCGCGAGGTTGACGAAAACTTTCTGCGTCACGTCCTGCGCGAGATGCGTATCCCCTCCGACACGACGCAGCGCGACGGAATAAACGAGCGCGATGTGGCGCTGCACGAGCGAGGCGAAGGCGGCTTCAGAGCCATCTGCGACGTAAGAACGGAGAAGTGCGGGGTCGTCCTGCATGGTGTTGTGCCTGTAGGATGCCGCTGGACGGAGAACCGGACAAAGAATTTTCGGTCGCCGCCTTCGTCACGCCCTATACTACGGCAGGTGCAGATGCAGCCAGTCGGAGGGAAAACAGCAAAACGCCGCCCAGCCCGGGACCTCCCCGGACGACCTTGATTTCACGAAACACTTGCCTCATCAGAGCTTCAGACGGCCCTTATTCGATCGGTTTCGAAGGATTCGCCGGAGAACAAACTCGTAACTTCGGTTGACGGCTCTGCGAGCGTGCATGCCGTTGAGTACTGGCGAATCCCCATCATGCCTTCTGATCCTCACTCGCCCCTTTCCCTCAACCGACGGCAGTTTCTCCAGCAGACGACCTGGCTCGGAGTAGGCGCACTGCTCTCGGGCCCGCTGGTTTCGCGCGCCTTCGCCGCCGGGAACACTGACACGGTCACGTTGCCGTTCGCCAATGGCACCCGCCCGCTGGTGACGTATCCGCAAAAGCGGCCGCTCATTCGCGTCACCGCCCGGCCTCCGCAACTGGAAACACCCTTCGCCGTTTTTAACGAAGGGGTGATCACGCCCAACGACGCCTTCTTCGTCCGCTACCATCTGGCAAATATTCCGACCGCCATCGACGGCGCGACGTTCGAGCTCGCGCTGGGCGGGAATGTGCGGACGCCGGCTCGTTTCTCCGTCGCTGATCTGAAAAGCCAGTTCGAGCCGTTCGAGGTGGTCGCCGTCAATCAATGCTCGGGCAACAGTCGCGGGTTCTTCAATCCGCGCGTGTCAGGTGGTCAGCTCGGCAATGGCGCCATGGGCAACGCCCGCTGGAAAGGCGTTCGGCTCCGCGATGTGCTGGATCGTGTGGGCGTCGGCGAGGGCGCCCGTCAGGTCACGTTCGATGGAGCAGACCAATCGGTGATTCCGGCCACCCCGGATTTCGTCAAAGCGCTGGACATCGATCATGCGCGCGACGGTGAAGTCATGATCGCCTACGAGATGAATGGCAGCGAGCTCCCCCTGTTGAACGGCTATCCTCTGCGCCTGGTCGTCCCCGGCTATTATGGCACGTACTGGATCAAGCACCTGAACGTCGTGACCGTGGTCAACGAACCCTTCTCGGGATTCTGGATGGCGAAAGCGTATCGCATTCCTGATACGCCGGGCGCATCCGTCACGCCCGGCACCGCGCCAAAGACGACCGTACCGATCGGGCGCTTCAATGTGCGATCCTTCATCACCAGCCATACCGAGGGCGCGGCGATTCAAACGGGCCGGGAAACGAGGCTGCGTGGCATCGCGTTCGACGGGGGTCGGGGCGTTCGGGAAATAAGTTTCTCCGCTGATGGAGGTCGCACGTGGCGCGAAGCCAAATTGGGCCGGGACCAGGGCCGATATTCATTTCGTGAATGGACCGCGACCTTCTTACCGGCGCACGCCGGCCCCTATGAATTGAAATGTCGGGCCACCTCCGGCAGTGGTGAAACTCAACCGCTGTCGCCCAATTGGAATCCGGCCGGCTACATGCGGAACGTGGTGGAGACCGTCAATGTGGTCGCGAGCTGAACCATCGGAACCGACTCGGCGCACATGAAAAGGGCATCCCTGTTTCCTCTGCTCGCGTTATGGGCGACGTCGTTTGCTTTCGCGACCGAGCTCAAAATTGAGCTTCCGCCTGAGCGAACGGACCTGAAAACGGGCCTGCACTCGGACGTGGCGGCGGCGAACTGCGTGACGTGTCATTCGTGGGACTACGTGACCATTCAACCCCTGTTTCCCCGTGCAGCGTGGAAAGCGACGGTCACGAAAATGCGCGTCACCTTTGGCGCTCCCCTCGCGGAAAATCAGATCGACGACATCGTCGACTATCTCGCCAAGACGTATGGCGACGAACAGCCGGGTTTACGGGAAAAGGTCGATCCCCCCGTCGCCGAGCTGCGAGCGAACGCCGACCTCCCACCGAAAACGAAGTGAAAAGTCCGGTGCGCGCTCACGGCAGGATCCAGCTGACGAACAACTGGATTTGGGCCCTGTCGCCTGCGGCCCGGTAACTTCCGCTGCGCTGCTGATGAACTCCTTCTGGTTGTCATTGCGCGCCGGCTTGCCGCCGTGGCAATCCAGCTGAAATTTCAGCGGGATGTCCGCGTCGCTGCACTCCTCGGCATGACAAGATGAGTTCATGGTCCATCCACCGACCGCAACGTTGGTCGAGGTCTCAGAATGACAGAGATTTTAGAGTCGTCCTTTCCCAATCGACGGCTGGGCGTTGGACAGCCGCCGCACTGGCATGGTCACGGTCGACAAAGGCGTCGTCCCATGCGTTGTCACGGGTGTCGCTTTCACCCGTCGTTGTACAACCCCGATGACCCCTGATTCACGGATCGCGAAGCAGTCACGCCGGCCCCGCGCGAAATCCGCAGGCAGCCTGAATCCCCAGGCAATTTTCTACGCCTGGTTTCGGCTGGGGCTAACGTCGGGTCTGGGCAACTTATGGACTACGCCGACCGCGACCTTACTCAGCGTCTTGGACAACGCGATCGAGCAGGGAATTGTTCCAGCTCCCATGCGTGGGGCCCGGAGCTCAGTGCGAAAAGAAATCGAACGCCTCAAAAGCGGCCAAACTCGCCGCCGCGGCAAACGCGGCCCCACCCGAACTGCGTACTTGCGCGATCTGCTGGCGACCCTGCCCCTGCCACTCCGGCCAGCGCTACGCCGGATCCCCGTGGCCGCCGTCGCGCGGTTGCGAACCGACGATCAGAAGCTGATCGGTCACATTGAGGAAATCGCAGGCTTTGCAGGTCACGGCGTGGCGGTGGCCCGAACGCTGCGGCTGGCGGCGTTCACGGGCGGCCATCTTCCCCTTGTATCGGCACTTCAGTTACGGCTCAAAAAAGTCAAGGAGAGCGACGGATCGCTTGCCCCTCTCACCGCGCTCCAGCCGGACGATTGGCTCCAGCTCGTTTACACACACGGCACGCCCCACGAAGCGAAAATCACCCCGGTCGCTTATGCTGACGCCCTCACGAAACGCGTAGAGGAGCTGTACCCGCACGATGCGTTGCGCATGCACTTCCGTCAGCGGCGGCGGCTGGCGCGGCTCCCGGCACTCAGAGAGGTGGCCCTCTTCCTGCATGACAATCCCGGCGTGGATAGTCTCGGTGGTGAGCCGACAACTCTGCTGCGGGATGCCCCCCAGCGGCGGAGATCGAAGCAACGCGCAGAGGAATTCATCAGTGGATTGCGCTCCCTCCAGCGGATTTTCGCGCTGACTCCGGTGTTCGATGAAATCAGCGCGCTGTTAGCCGAGGATCTCCACTCATCGGCACAACTGCTCGCGGTCGGCGTTCACGAACTGGCTCGGCGGCTCGAGGGCATAATTTCACGGGAACGCATCGCCTATCTGTGCCGGAAAGCCGCGTTCGTCCTGGCCGGGGCACGCCCGTCGCAAGGGCGGGCCCGCGCCTAGCCGTATCCCTACAATGGAGCCCCAGAAAGTCCTGCGGCATCCGTCGTGAGACGGACGATCGGTGCGACTCGCCTTGCGTCCACTGTCTCACGACGGTGGCGACATTCCATGGCATGGCACGCACTCGAAGACTCCCATTGGCGGCTCGCGTGATCACGTGCTGAATCCCAGCCATCACACGCTCCCATGTGGTGATGGCCGACCGACTGACTCCGTGGATGACGGGAAAGTCCGTCACCCAGGT
>JBDSPT010000335.1:0-6097 GCA_039930205.1 Opitutus sp.
TCGCGACCTCGTCTAGGCGCGACGTTCTCAAGGCGAAATGAATGACGGAGCCGTTAGGAGCCTGCAGATAGCGGAGATCCTCGAAAACCTCGAGGTAGTTGCCGTCCCCTGAATCGAACATCGCAGCCCGTTCCGGAGCGGAGCGCCACGCGATCTTTTCCGTGAATCCCAGCGTCTCGCAGTAGAAGTGACGGGTTGCATCCCAATCGCGCGTTTTGATGCACACGTGGTGGAAGCCGCCGTCGCCAAGAATGTCATTCATGATGAGCGCAGAAGATCACGCGGCAGAATCGATGCGAGCGGAATACCTCGCGTGGAATCCGATGCGGTCTCCCGACGGAAGCATAGGTTTTTCGGAATCCATCGGAATCGTTCCGGCCGAGGGCCGCAGCGCAGATCCGCCTGGCTACGGTCGATGGAGTGAACCGTGACGGTGCGACGCGGATCGGCGAGGACATGCCTCGCCCTACTTGTTGCAATCAGGGAGCGAGCTTCTTCACCAAGTTCATCAGCGGCACGACTTCTTCGGGTGGCTTCACCCAGGTGCTGTAGAGCAGTTCGGGCAGCGTGTACTCGGTGTCGTAGAGCACGAAATTGGCTTCGTCATTACGCGAGATGTAGCCCGTCTTGACGGTCGC
This sequence comes from Opitutus sp., assembly GCA_039930205.1. GTDB lineage: Bacteria > Verrucomicrobiota > Verrucomicrobiia > Opitutales > Opitutaceae > Opitutus. The sequence goes on from JBDSPT010000335.1 coordinate 639, forward strand.
GCCGGCAAACAATCCCCGAGACTTCGTATAAATCAGTACCGGCGCCATGATCGGGTGATTGTCCTTTTCGCTATCGGCGAACTTTGGACCGGCGACCGCCTTCGCATCGACCCCGACATTGAAACGCTGATGGAAAAGGAGACGGGGTGTCTGGTCATCCGTGATCACCATGATGGTCTCGACCGCCTTTGCGCCGACTTGGAATCCGACGCTGGCTTCACCGGCCGCCAGAATAACGGGAACACTCCAGCTGCCGTTAGCCTGCTTTACCAGAATGACGCCGTAACCGTCTTTGATGCCGAGGAAGAAACCCGCCTTAAATTGATTCACAATCACCAGCGCGCGTGCCTGCTGGAGAACGCTTGGCGGAATGGCGGTTGCGGGATTCGCCATGAATTCCTGCAGGATCGCCTCACACGATTCGATCCTCGTCACCAGCTCGCGGCGGTTCGGCGTGGGATTGGCCGCATGGGTGGACGTGGCGCTGATGAGCGCAAGGAGAGACAGCAGGACGAGTTTTTTCATGGCAGATCGAAACACTTTTGTGCGAACTAAGCACGGTGGGGTGAACTTGGAAAGCGTGGAGTGCGTGCGTTTCGGCGACAAAGCTGAGGCCCTAAAGTTCCACTTGGAGCTTCGGATGCGCCGCGTTCACCATCGGCGATTGTCAGAAGGCCGTCGGGCCCGCGCCGTCACCCCAAGCCGCGCGCTGCCAAATCCTCTTCGTCCCAGCCGAAGTAGTGGCCCAATTCATGAAGATAAGTGACGCGAGTCTCCTCGCGAAACACCCCACCGTCGCCTTCGGCAAAGTCCCACAGATTTTCCAAGTAGAGTACGATCTGCGGCGGAGTTGGATGCGTGGGCTCGGTCTCTGAGCCGTGTGAGGGACCACTGAACAAGCCCAGGATGTCGTCGGGAAATCCGTCGGCGAGGACATCCTCGCCGGGCAATGCATGATAGTGGACCGGAACGGCGGTAGCGAGCGACCGAAGTTCGCGAGGGAGTTTGCGCTGAGTCGTTGCAACGACGTCAGCCGCGATGACGGTGAGCTCATCGACGGTCATGGCCGCTGATCGGACGATAAGTCGAATCGCTCGAAGCGGCCGCCCAGCCACCACAGCGCGATCCAAATTTCACCTGCAAGCACCAGGACAACGATCGAGGTGGCAAACGTAACGGCAAAAGCCAGACCGAAATACCACTGCGTCACGAAGATCAACACGGCTGCGATCACGGCTGCCGGGATCAGCGCGAGCAAAATGATCGCGAGCTGTCCAAAGACGAAGATCAGCCGCTGCCCCATGAGATCTATCCCGCCGCCCAAGGTGCGCGTCGCTTGAAACCACGCCGGGAAAACGATGGCCGCTGCGTTCGGGACCAGCAGCTGGAGCGCGACGATTACGGGCGTGAGAAGGGCGAAACACAGCGTGTAGGTATAACGTAATGACGGCGCGAGCCAGTCGGGAAGTTCCTGCGTTGGGTGGAAGGAGGAGGCTCCAGTGAGGAGTGCGAGCCAGATGATCCCCGTCAGGATCGCGATCGGCGCGAGCAGTTCGCCCAAGATCAAACGCCACCCAGGAATGGGGTACGTTTTCAGCACGTCAGCATTCGCAAGATCGCTGCGCAAATCGAGGCGCGCGAGCAACGGGCCGAACACGAGAACATAAACTCCGATGACTAACGCGCAGACACCCACCAGCGTCACCACGTTTCGTTGCATGTATCCGATACGGCTGACGGACTGGCTCGCCACGAGAATCGCGGCTGCGCAAACCAGCCAGGTTCGAGCGTTGAAGAAGGAACGCGTCGAAAGAAGGTTCTTCCATAGAAACGCGAACTCCGGCCAGCCCGTGTCGGCAAGGCTGAAGGGGCCACGACGTGCTTTCGGTGTGCTGCGTCCAAACCGATAGGTGCCCGCGTGAATTTCGGCCCGGCGGACGGCGCGTTTCTCGGCCTGTACGAGCGACGCTTCTTCGAAGGAAACTTCGAGCCGCAGCACCCAGACATAATGCGCGACCAGCAGCAATCCGGCGGGTCCGAGTGCGCTGAAGAAGTTTTGCAGGTTGGCGGAAAAGAACGGCGCGAGCACCCACTTGAATGGTGCGAGGATCCAGTGCAGCAGACCGGCATCGAGCACGGTCAAAAGCCAGCGCGCGAGCGACTCAACATCGACCATGTCGCTGGTCGTCGGAGCACGCAGCTTCGGCCAAATCCAGGCCAACGTCGCCGCCACGAGAAGGAGCAGGGCGGCGAGAAACAGGCTGCGGCGACGCGCCACGCTGACGCCTCGTTCGAACCAACGCGCGAGGGTCAGAGACGAACCGATGTAATGTAGATTCACCAGGGTGAGCACGAGCCACCATCCGACTACGATGTGGAGCGCGCGCGCTCCGGACAACGCGCGAGCGTTGAACACGAGGGAGAAAAACAGCGATTGAAACAGAACGGAAATCTGGTTGCTCAGCAGTTTGAAGTGAATCAGCGCCTGGCGGGTCACCGGCGCGGCGAATAGAAAAGCGGTCTCGGCAGGGGAGAAGGACAGGCCCGGGCTTTGCGAAGGCAGGACCCACATGAACAGAGTCACGGCGAGCAGGATGACGGCGCCGATCGCGAACATCACCGGAGCGGTGTCAGGCGGGATAAACTGATCCGTTGGCACGATGGTCGGCACGGGAGTGCCTGAATGTCGTCCGAGACCGCGGAAGAAAAAGAAATAGAAGTACGCTGCTCCGACGATCGCGCCGACCAGGTACTTCGGTTGCCGCAGCCGCCGAAGGCGCGACCACAGCAGATTCTTCAGCGACGTGAGTCGCAGGTAGAGCAAGGCACGGAGCATCGCGAATCAGGTTTCGGTTCCGCCGGTCGCGCGGATGAAGATCTCCTCGAGGCTTACGTTGGCTTCGCCGTTGCTGAATCGGTCCACGACTTCGGCCACGGTCCCATGTGCGATCTTCTGCCCGCGTTTCAGGATCAGAACATGCGAGCACACTTCCTGAAGCAGGTGGAGCAGATGGGAACTCAGCACGATGGCGGCGCCTGCGTGAGCCCGTTGCAAGATGGAGTCCTTCATCCGGCGGATGCCCAATGGATCGAGACCCGTGAGGGGTTCGTCGAAAAACATGACCGACGGCCCGTGAAGCAGTCCGCACGCGATGGCCAGTTTTTGCTTCATCCCGCGAGAAAGCGCGCCGGGCAGTTCGTCGGCTTTGTCGGCAATCTCGAATTCTTCGAGCAGGGGTTGGGCGATCCGTTCGTGTTGAGCCACGCCATAGATGCGGGCGACGAATGCGAGATGCTGTCGGACCGTGAGGTACTCGAACAGACGCGGTTCATCGGGAAAAAATGCGAGTGACCGTTTCGCGGATACGGGATCGATGGACAGATCATGTCCGCCCACGCGGATCGATCCGCTGCTCGCGGGAATGATGCCGGCGATGCAGCGCAGGGACGTCGTTTTGCCGGCGCCGTTGGGTCCGACCAATCCAAGCACCTCACCGGGTTGGACCGAGAACGACAGGTCATCGACGGCGGTGAAGGCACCGTAGCGCTTGGTAAGGCCAGCGACTTCAATCATGGGCGGGCAAGCTGGGGTGGAACCCAGGCTGCGGCAAGCTTCCGAAGCCGCCGTAACTTGAAGGGCGACATTACGTCATGGACGGGGAATGAAAATATCCACTCGAATACTCTGTTTGTTGGCGATGCCGTTCGCGGCATCTTGCTTTGTTCATGCGGCTGAACCACCCGCGGGAGCTCCGAGCGCTCAGCATCCACGCATGCAGGAAATGCGTGAACGGCGCCTGAAGAAACTTGATGAAAAGTTGAGCCTTACGGCTGACCAGAAGGCGAAGATCAATGCGATCTGGGACAAGGCTGAGGGGGACGCGCGTGCTGCCCGACACGACGCGGCGTCGACCGCCAAGGACGAAATGCGGACGAAGCGGCGCGAAGGCCTGAAGGCGGTGCGCCAGGAAGTGCGCGCGGTGCTCACGCCAGAGCAACAAAAGACCTTCGACACAATGCCAGAGGATCGGCCTGGACGTGGTGGGGATGCGCCGGAAGCGAAGTAGGTTGGGCTGAGTCGAAGCCGTCATGCGGGGACATGGCGGCTTCTTTATTTGGTATGTTGAATCTGGAATTCGGGAACGGCGGGAACAGACCGGCGGCGCGCAACAGACAGCCGACTCCTTCAACTGCACTCCCGTCATTCTGAGCGCAGCGAAGAATGCAGTGAATGCTGACACCGGCTCGTCGTCGTGGAAGTTTTGGCTGCGTGCGTCGCACGGGATTCTTCACGCCGCTGTTGAAGAACTCCTCCGGTTGGTCATTGCGAGCCGGCTTGCCGACGTGGCAATCCAGCTGAAGGTTCAGAGGGATGGCCGCGTCGCTACGGACCGCCCTGATTTCGAGTTCGCCGCGGTGCTTTGGCCTCACAGGCTGGTGGGATGGCAAGCGATACACGCGTGATTGTGGTGGGCGGAGGAGCCGCGGGTTTTTTTGCGGCCATCGCGTGCGCGGAAAAACTTGGGGCGAACGGAACGGTCGTGTTGCTGGAAGCCACGGCTCACCCGTTGGCGAAGGTGCGCGTTTCCGGCGGGGGGCGCTGCAATGTGACGCATGCGTGTTTCGAGCCGCGGGAGCTCGTGAAGAGGTATCCGCGTGGCGGACGCGAGTTGCTCGGGGCCTTCAGTCGTTATCAGCCGCGCGACACCGTAGAGTGGTTCGCGGCGAGAGGCGTGGAACTCAAGACCGAGGCCGATGGCCGAATGTTTCCGATCACCGATGACTCCGGCACGATCGTGGAGTGCCTCGCTCGCGCGGCGGAGCAGGCGGGCGTGAAGGTGATCACGAGTTTGGGCGTCAGGACCGTCGAACGTAGCGCGTCGCCGGGCAGCTCGGTCAGCGGTTCTGCATTCTGGCTTACGTTGACCGACGATGCGAATCTGCGCTGCGAACGACTGTTGATTGCCACCGGTGGCAATCGATCCTCAGCAGGGCTCACGATTGCGCAGAAGCTCGGCCACACGATTGTCGATCCGGTTCCTTCGCTGTTCACGTTCCATATCGATGACAAACGTCTGGAGGGGCTGTCGGGAGTGTCGGTCCCGGATGCGACGACGTCGGTTCCGGGAACGAAGCTGAAAGAGGTCGGGCCTCTGCTGATTACGCATTGGGGACTGAGCGGACCGGCCATCTTAAAACTCTCGGCGTGGGGAGCTCGGGTGCTCGCCGAGAGTAACTACGAATTCCCGGTTTTAGTGAATTTTGCTGGTGCGCATACGAAGGAGACCTTGCTCGCTGAGCTCTCCGCGGTTCGCGGCAATAATCCGCGCAAGCAAATCTCCACGTGGAGTCCGCTCGACATGCCGCAGCGACTGTGGGAGCGGCTCGTGATGTCATCGGGCATCGCAGCAACCACGGGTTGGGCGCAGGTGGGCAATGCCGCCCTCGCCGGATTGGTC
>JBDSPT010000336.1:0-3217 GCA_039930205.1 Opitutus sp.
GCAAAAATCCCGCCGCCAGCTCACGATCATGGCCTGGCGTGCGCATCAACACCGCGACACTTCGCTCGCCCACGCGCAACTCCATCGGTTCTTCGACCGCGATCGCATCTTGCTGTTCGGCGTCGAGCTCTCCCGCCGCCCACCGTCGCACCGCCGCATTCGCGGGCTCGAGTTTCATACCGCGGCCGCGTGCCTCTCGCCCACCGCTCGATTGATCATCACTCGGGCATTGTAATCCGGGGTATCGCTGGAGACCTCGCGCGCATCGCGCGGCAGCAAATGATTTCCTTCCGGCCAGTGGATCTGCAAATTCCCCGGCGCGATCGGCGCGAGGAACACTCGCCCCACGAATCGACCACGGTCGTTCGACAACTCCACCGCATCCCCGTTCATGAGATGAAGCGCGGCGGCATCGTCAGCATTCATCAAAACGGAATCGCGACTCGCCCCGTTGAGCGGATCAACCTCCGCATAGATCAGCGTGTTGAACTGTTTACCCCGTCGAGTGCTCAGGTGAAACGTACCGTCCTCCACCACCTCTGAATTCAACGCCGGCGTCGTCAACACGGCCTTTCCCTCGGAAAGAGGGAAGTGGCCCGCGACGCACAGATGACGCCCTCCATATTGAAATGCATCACCTGTCGCCTTCAGGTTCTGCACGCCTTCATAAAACGGCACCACGCGCGCGATCTCGTGCCGAAGTGCCCAGCCATCGTCACCGCCGAGCAAGGCTGCCTTTTCCGGCCACGCCGCCGCCGCCAGGTCGCGCAGGATCTTCCACTCTGCTTTCGCTTCGCCCACTTGTCGCGGCAGCTCCGGGCTAAACATCACGCGGCGTTCCGTGCTCGTTTCGGTCCCTCCGTCATCCTGTTCGTAGCGCGTCTTCGCCGGCAGCAACCAGACCTCGTCAGCGGGTTCGATGAACATTTGGTCCGTGAGAATGATATCCTGATGCACCCGGACCGGAACTCGCGCCAACGCCTGGCGCACGTAATCCGGATCCGGCATCGTGCGGAGCAAATTCCCGCCCACGCAGAAGAAAACGTCCAACAATCCCCGATACGACGCTTCCACCATCTCCGGCGTCGTCATCCCCGCGCTCGCCGGAATCGGGAACTTGTAGTCGCGCTCCAACGCCGCCGCGTTCTCGCGCGTGATCGGCTTTCCGCCCGGGAGCGCCGTCGAATAGCAGCCCATCTCCGCGCCGCCCTGGACGGAGGAGTGCCCGCGAATCGGAACCAGACCGCAGTAATCCCGTCCGACCCACCCGCGCAGCAGTCCGAGATTGAGAATCATCCGCACCCCGTCCGCCCCAGCCGGCTGCTGCGTGATTCCCATGCTCCACACCAAAATTCCATTCTTCGCTGCACCAATAATCTGTGCGAACTCCTCCATGCTGCACCGGGACAATCCGCTGCGTTTTTCCAACGTGGGCCAGTCCAACTCTGCGGCTCGCGCCTTCAGCTCTTCGAGACCTTTTGTGTGCGCTCGCACAAATTCGGAGTCGATCTGACCTGCCGCCAGCAGCGCCTTCACCGCGCCGTACAAAAATGCGATGTCGCCGCCCTGTGCGACCGGAAACCAGTTGTCGGCAAAATCCGTACCGAAAACCGCGCTCCGGGCATCGGACGGCACCCAGTACCGCTTCAACCCTGGCTCGAGATACGGATTCACGACCACGATCCGCACGCCGCGACGTTTTGCCTGCAGCAGATATTTCGTCGTCACTGGCTGATCGTTCGCCGGATTCGCTCCAAAGAACACGATGACGTTGGTGTCCATCCAGTCGACGTAGCTGCACGTCGACGCGGCCACTCCGATCATCTCTTTCATGGCGGCCGTCGAAGGCGCATGGCACAGCCTCGCCGCGTTATCCACATGGTTGGTCCCGAGGAACCGAGCCGCTTTCTGCGCCATGTAATAGACTTCGTTCGTGACGCCGCGCGCCGTGATGAAAAATGCGAGGCGTTGCGGATTCACGCGGCGCAACCGGCCGCCCAATCTTTCGTGTACTTCTTCCCACGATACGCGCTGGAAACCTCGCTCTCCGCGGCGGCGGACGAAAGGGTATGGGATGCGACCAAGCGCCCGCAGCTGCACGTTGTCCATCTCAGCGAGCGCACTTACATCGCTGAGCTGCTCCGGACGGAGCGCTCCCATCGTGTTCAGTCGCAGCAGGTTCAACCGGGTCATGCAGAGGTGCACGCCCGGGATCGTCCAGTCATGCAGTCCCGCAACGCCCAAGGCGCAGCCGTCGCACACGCCCTTCGTCAGAACCTTCCATGCGTAGCGCGGGTTGTCGCGGTTCTTCCACGCGATCACCAGCATGTCGCGAAAATGTCGTGGCTTGCGCGAAGCCAGCCCAAACGGGACCCAGCTCGCCCACCGCTCCCGCGCGGTGGTCTGCACCGCACTGGAAGTCGGAGGGGGGCTGCCGTTTGCTGAAGACATGGCTTCCGGGAACCTACGCCTCGACGAGGTCTTTTTCGACTTTAAGATTGTCGATGATGAAGTCCTGACGTTCGGGCGTGTTCTTGCCCATGAAGAACGTCAGCAGTTCATCACTGCTGTAGAGATGATTCATGTTTACCGGATCGAGGCGGATGTTTTCACCGATAAAATCCTTGAACTCCCCCGCGGAAATCTCGCCCAGGCCTTTGAATCGCGTGATCTCGTGACTGGCTCCCAGCACCTTGATCGCCGCTTCTTTTTCCTGCGGTGAGTAGCAGTAGATCGTACGCTTCTTGTTCCGCACCCGGAACAGCGGCGTATCCAGAATGTACAGATGACTGTTTCGAATGAGATCAGGAAAGAACTGGAGGAAAAAAGAGATGAGCAGCAGCCGGATGTGCATGCCGTCGACGTCGGCGTCCGTTGCGATCACGACCTTGTTGTAGCGCAAACCATCCAACCCGTCTTCCACATTCAGCGCGGACTGGAGCAGGTGAAATTCCTCGTTCTCGTAGATGACCTTCTTCGACAGCCCAAAGGTGTTCAAAGGTTTTCCTTTCAACGCAAACACCGCCTGAGTCTGCACATCGCGGGTCGCGGTGAGTGAGCCCGCCGCTGAGTCGCCCTCGACGATAAACAACGTGCTCTCCTCCCCGCGCTCATTGCGATCGCCGAGGTGTAACCGGCAGTCGCGCAGCTTGCGGTTGTGCAGCGATGCCTTCTTGGCGCGCTCGCGCGCGATGTTACGAATACCGGCGAGCTCTTT
>JBDSPT010000337.1:0-4344 GCA_039930205.1 Opitutus sp.
CAGACCATGCTTAAACCTACCTCGGTCAAGGATGCGCTGCAGAGCGCCTCGGCCCAAGACGCTTTTCTCGTTCAGGGATGGGTCCGGACCAGGCGTGATGCGAAAGGGTTCTCGTTTATCGAGGTTAACGACGGATCCTGCCTGAAGAACCTCCAGGCGATCGCCCCGGCGACGTTGCCGAATTACTCCGACATTCAGCGCCTCACCACCGGAGCCTCGGTTGCCATTCGCGGGAAGCTGCTCGCCTCGCTGGGGCAGGGCCAAAAATGGGAGGTCGCCGCGGAGGAGGTGACGATCATCGGTACCGCCGATGCGACCTACCCGCTGCAGAAGAAAGGCCACACGCCCGAATTCCTCCGGGAAATCGCGCATTTGCGTCCACGTTCGAATCTGTTCGGCGCTGTATTCCGCACGCGCAGTCGACTGGCTTTCGCGGTCCACCAGTTTTTCCAATCGCGCGGATTCGTTTATTTTCACGCGCCGATCATCACCGGCAGCGATTGCGAAGGTGCGGGGGAACTGTTTCGGGTAACGACGTTGGACCTCGCGAATCCACCGAAGCGGGAAGACGGGCTGATCGACGATGCGAAGGATTTCTTCGCCCGGAAAACATACCTGACGGTGAGTGGACAACTGGAAGCCGAGGCATTCGCGTGTGCTCTCGGTCGGGTCTATACGTTCGGCCCGACGTTCCGGGCGGAAAATTCCAACACATCGCGCCACGCGAACGAATTTTGGATGATCGAGCCGGAGGTCGCGTTCTGTGATCTACAGGGCGACATGGATCTCGCGGAAGAGTTCGTGAAGGCGCTGATCCGCGATGTCCGGACAAACTGTGCGGAGGATCTGGAGCTGTTTTCGAAGTTTGTCGACAAGGAGCTACTGTCGCGCCTCGACTTCGTGCTCGAGCGGCCGTTTCAGCGGGTGAGCTACACGGAAGCCGTCGACCTTCTGCAAAAAAGTGGGAAAGTGTTCGAGTTCCCCGTCGAGTACGGGGCCAATCTGCAGTCAGAACACGAACGTTACCTGACCGAGATCGTGTTCAAATGTCCAGTCACGGTCTACAATTACCCGAAGGAGATAAAACCTTTCTACATGCGGCTCAACGATGATGGTAAGACCGTCACTGCAATGGATGTTCTCGTGCCGGGCATCGGCGAGATCGTGGGCGGAAGTCAGCGTGAGGAGCGTCTCGACGTGCTCGAAGCGAACATGAGGCGACACGGGCTCGATCCGAAGGATTACGGTTGGTACTTGGATCTTCGCCGTTACGGTACGGTGCCCCATGCGGGCTTCGGTTTGGGATTCGAGCGGATGCTGATGTTTGTGACCGGCGTATCCAATATCCGCGACGTCATCCCTTTTGCTCGGACGCCGGGCCACGCGGCATTCTAAAACAAACCAGGCAAGAAACTCCGGCACGGGGGTGCGGGGCTTCAGATTTCCAACTCGATCTGTTGGGATCGCACGGCGCGAGTTACGCGCCGCGCACCGGTGTGTCAGCTGAATTAGAACTCGTAGCGCGCGGTCCGAGGGAAGTTGATTCCGGGCTGAGTGGTAAGACCGGTGCCCCTGGTGCGGACGATGGTGGAGGGTGAGCAGACGTCGTGCCCGCCGTCATCAGCTTTATTCGAATTGCTGCTTGAAGATGGCGAATTGCTGGCGAAGTTCGGCCAGCTCGCTTCGAAGCGCGGAGATTTCCGCCTGAAGTGCCGCCATCCGGTCGTCATTCGACGGAGCCAGCAGCAAGTCAGAAACGGGGGCAGCCGCACGTGTATCCGCAGAAGTCAAAACAGGAGGACCCGACATCAAATGGGTGAAACGAGCTTCCTTCAAACCACTTTGGCGAGGAAGACGGACGGCGAGGGGCTCTATGGGGCGGGCGGCCAACGACTCCAATGTTTCCTCAACTTCGGCCAACGAGGCGAACTCATGCAGGCGACCTGAGCGGTTGCGGATCTCTCCGGCAGTCTGGGGACCACGCAGCATGAGCACACAGAGCGCGGCCGTCTCACCGGGTGTGAGTTCAACCCGTTCCCGGAGCTTGTGACCGTACTTCAAGGTGCGGCTGTCCGCTCCGGCATAAACGAAAGCTAATTTCTTTTCCCGAAGCGCATTTAGGGCGCGGGTTACGACCACCTCGTCGTAGTGGACGACGGGTTCTCGGCTGCTGGTTTGATTACACCCGTTGACAAGCGCGTTTAGTGACAGCGGATAGTAATCCGGTGTGGTGATCTGCTTTTCCACGAGGACGCCCAGAACCCGCACCTCCTCCGTAGTGAGCAGGATTGGATCTTCATCGCGATAGATGACTACTTCTGGCCCGGGGGTTTCGCCCATGTGTCTTTCAGGCTGATGATCCGATTAAATACGAGCTTGCCGGGCGCGCTGTCCTTCGCGTCCGGCGTGAAGTAACCGAGCCGCTCGAACTGGAACCTTTCGTTGTAAGTGGCTTCCTTCAGCGAAGCCTCGATTTTCGCCGTGACTACTTCGATCGACTTTGGATTTACGTGCTTCAAGAAGTCGTCGTCCGCGCCAGGTTCGGGCACAGTGAAGAGGCGATCGTACAAGCGAACCTCCGCATCGATCGATTGAGTGGCGCTCACCCAGTGGATTGTGCCTTTCACTTTTTTGTCGGAATGAGGCCCGCCGCTTCGTGTACTCAGATCTGCAGTACAGCGAATCTCCGCCAGCGATCCGTCCCCGTTTTTCACGACCTCGTTGCACGTAATGATGCAGGCGTACTTCAGGCGCACCTCCCCACCGGGCTTCAGTCGGAAATATTTTGGCGGTGGGACTTCCGCGAAGTCGTCGCGGTCGATGTAGATCTCGCGAGTGAAGGCGATTGTGCGCGTGGTGGGTTTTTCGTCCTGCGGGTTGTTGACGGCTTCGCAATCGATGATCTCGCCCTCGGGCAGGTTCGTGAGCACGAGCTTGAGCGGGCGGAGGACGCCGAGCCGCCGTGGCGAAGAGTTGAGTTCTTCACGGACCGCGTGCTCCAACACGGCGATGTCGGTCAGACTGTCGAACTTGGTTACGCCAGCGCCGATCACGAAACGGCGTAGTGCACTCGCAGGGATGCCGCGGCGGCGAAGGCCGGAAATCGTGGGCATGCGTGGATCGTCCCAACCGGTGACGACCTTCTCGCTCACGAGTTGGAGGAGCTTGCGCTTGCTCACGAGGGTGTAGCCCAGGTTGAGCTTCGCGAACTCGTATTGATGCGGCAGTGATCGCGGAAGACCGAGGTTCTCCAAGATCCAGTCGTAGAGTGCACGATGGTCGACGAACTCGAGCGTACAAATGCTGTGAGTCACGCCTTCAATGTAATCGCTCAGGCAGTGAGCGAAATCGTAGAGCGGATAGATACACCAGCGATCGCCCGTTTGGTGGTGGGCGGTGTGGCGAATTCGGTACAGGAGGGGATCGCGCAGCCAGATGTTCGGCGATGCCATGTCGATCTTCGCGCGCAGACTGCGAGCGCCATTCGGAAACTCGCCGGCTTTCATTCGCTGAAACAGGTCCACACTTTCCTCGACGCTCCGTTCCCGGAACGGACTGTTGCGGCCTGGCTTGTCGGGAGAACCGCGATAGGTGTCGGTATCCTCGGGGCTGAGGTCATCGACGTAGGCTCTGCCTTTCCTGATCAGGTCGACGGCGTAAAGGTAAAGCTGGTCGAAGTAGTCGCTCGCAAAAAACGGCGTGGCTTGAGCGAGACCTGCGCCGGGAGATGCTGGAGCGAGATAGTAGTCGGCATTGCCGTTGACGAGCTGTGCTGCCGGTGTCGCGCCCTCGGGTTTAAAACCGAGACAGTGATCGGCCCAACCTTCGATGAGCCATCTTACGTCCGCGGTGATTGATTCGACGTATTCGACATCTTCCTTCGCCGGATTCGTGTCGTCCATCCGCAGGTTGCAACGCCCCCCGTTCTCGCTCGCGATGCCGAAATTGAGACAGATGGACTTCGCGTGTCCGATATGCAGATAACCGTTCGGCTCGGGCGGGAAGCGCGTGATGATCTTGGCGTAACGTTGTTCTGCCACGTGCACGGCGACGATTTCACGGATGAAATCGTTGGGTGCAGGTGCGGCGGTAGCAGCGTCGGGCTGAGCGGTCATAAAGAACGAAATTGCGCGTGGGCGTTGCCCGAGGCAACGACGGTTTTGCGTTCGACGTGGGAAGCCCCCGGAACCGGGATGGGAACGCGCTTGGCGAGCTTGCGATAGAATCAAGTTCCTTGACTCAGCACGTGACGCATCGGCCGTCAGACCGGCTGGGCCATCACGCCGCTCGTCAAACGGCCGCGGCTTTCTTCTTCTTTCTGTACGGCGTCGCGGAAACGGTGGG
>JBDSPT010000338.1:0-8435 GCA_039930205.1 Opitutus sp.
CAAAAAGTCCGTGGCCAAGCGCTTCAAACTCTCCGGAACCGGAAAGCTGATTCGCCGCACGCCGGGTTTTCGTCACTTGCTGTCCGCGAAAAGCACGAAGTCAAAACGTCGTGCCTCTCGTGACAAGCTCGTCGCCGAAGGCCATGCGAAGCCACTCAAACGCTGTCTCCCATTCGGCCTCTAAGCCGAATCTAACCAGCAATTAAAAACTTCGTCCGGCAGGTGAACTAAGCCGACCTGCCGACGATTAACCAAAAGGAATAAACCAACATGGCTCGCGCTACGAATGCTCCCGCTGCTAAAAAGCGGCACAAGAAAATCCTGAAATACGCCAAGGGCTATTTCGGGAACAAATCAAAGCTCTTTCGCTACGCGAAAGAAGCCGTTCAACACGCCTGGCAGTACTCGTACATCGATCGCAAGAAGAAGAAGGCCGACCGTCGTGGCCTCTGGATCGTGCGTCTGAACGCCGCCTGCCGCGCTGCCGGAATCACCTACAGCCGATTCATTGAGGGCCTCAAGGCCGCCAATATCGAACTCGACCGCAAGGTTCTGTCCGACCTGGCCATCCGTGATGAGGTCGCTTTCAACACCCTGGTCAAACAAGCCCAGGACGCGTTGAAGACCAAGGCCTCGACTGCCAAGTCGGCCTAAGCTCTGACACAACGCGAGCCCGCACACGGCTCGCTCTCTGTTTCTCCGGAGGACGGGTCCCGCCAGCGGGATGCCGTCCTCTTTTGTTTCCCTCCTCTGCTTCCAAGTTGTCTCGTGTCCTTCCCGGGTGATCGACTGCTGACCTGACGCCTCTCCCAAAGCACGACGCCGACGGACCAAATCTTCCCATGCAAGACACCCTCACTGCTCTCGTCACCAAGGCTCAGAATGAGCTTCCGACGCTCAAGACGCGTCCGGAGTTTGAAGCTGCGAAAGCGCGTTTCGTTGGACCCAATGGCGAGCTCACCGCGCTGATGAAACAAATGGGCTCAGTGCCCAAAGAGCAGCGCCCCGCTCTCGGCAAACTGATCAACGAGACCAAAACGCAGCTCCAGGGGTTGCTCGATGAGGCGTTGAAAGGCATCGAGTCACTCGAACTCCAGGCGCAGCTCGGACCCGCCGTGGATCCCACGCTGCCGGCGCCGGAGTTCGGACCAGGAACGTATCATCCGCTCACTTTGGTTCGCGAGGAGATGTGTCGGATTCTTCGGAAGGTCGGATTCACGGTCGCGGACGGTCCGGAGGTTGAGACCGAGTACTACTGCTTTGACGCACTCAACACGCCCGCCGATCACCCTGCACGTGACGCGCAAGACACCTTCTATTTCCCGGACTCCGCCCGTTTTGGCAATGTCACGAAGAAGGCGCCCGGAGAGAAGTATCTGCTGCGCACACACACGTCGTCGGTGCAGATCCGCACGATGCTGAAAGGCGCGCCGCCCATTCGCATCGTTTCGCCTGGCCGCGTTTACCGTCGCGACACGTCTGACGCGACGCACTCTGCGAACTTCCATCAGCTCGAGTGTCTGTATGTCGACAAGAACGTCACGGTGCGCGATCTGAAGGCGCTGCTCGATTACATCTTCGCTTCGCTGCTGGGCAAGGAGACCAAGACCCGCTTCCGACCACATTATTTCGGATACACCGAGCCAAGCTTCGAAGTGGATCTCAGCGCCAAGCATCTGCCGAAGGTGAAGAAGGAATGGATCGAGATCGGTGGCTGCGGGATGGTGGATCCGACCGTCTTCGCGGGCGTCGGTTACGATCCCGAGATTTGGAGCGGTTATGCCTTTGGCATGGGCCTCGAGCGACTCGCGATGCTCCTCTACGGCATCGATGACATCCGTTACTTCTACCAAAACGACCTCCGCTTCCTCAAACAATTCGCGTGAACAGTCGCTGGTAGCGAGTAGCGCGTAGCGAGTAGCGAGCATGTCCGACAAATCCCAATCTTTCCGCGAGGTCATCGTCTGGCAAAAAGCCCACGCATTCGCGTTGGCGGTTTATCGCTGTACGGAAGCGTTTCCAAAGCACGAAGTCTACGCTCTCACGTCACAACTCCGCCGCGCCGCCGCCAGCGTTCCCTCTAACTTCGTCGAAGGATTTCGGAAGCGAACGACACCCGACAAGCTCAGATTCTACAACATGGCTCAGGGATCAGCAGACGAGTGTCTTTATCAGCTGATCCTCGCTCACGATCTCGAGTACGCCGACACCACTGAGCTGCAGGCAAACGTCGAAGAGCTCTCAAAACTTCTCCAAGGCTATTCCAACGGACTATTGCGCGCGAGCAGGTAGCTACGCGCTACCCGCTACTCACTACCCGCTACTTCAGCATGAAAATCTCTCTCAACTGGCTTCAGGATTACGTTAAGCTCACAGCTTCGGTCGACGAGATCTGCCGTGCCGTTACCTTTCTTGGCTTCGAGGTCGAGCAGGTGATTCGCACCGGCGCGCCGCAACTCTCCCATGTAGTCGTGGGCGAGGTTCTCGTCCGCGACAAGCATCCAAACGCCGACAAGCTCTCCGTTTGCCAGGTCGACATCGGCGCGGCCGGTGGCGCAAAGACCATCGTCTGTGGGGCACAGAACTACAAGGTGGGCGACCGCGTCCCGGTCGCGTTGCCCGGAGCAATTCTCCCGGGGAATTTTGAGATCAAGCTGTCGAAAATCCGCGGCCAGTCGTCAGACGGTATGTTGTGCTCCGCGAAGGAACTCGGCGTCGCCGAAGATGCGAGCGGGCTCCTCATCCTGGATGGTCGTCCCGCCCTGGGCACACCGATCAACCGCGTCCTGCCGCCGGGTGATGTCGTTCTCGATATCGAGATCACTCCGAATCGACCTGATTGCCAATCGCACCTCGGCATCGCGCGAGAGCTCGCGGCGTGGTTCAAGCTGCCGCTGTTGTATCCGCAGGAGAACTTCCGCGGCGGCGTCAGTGGTCCAACGCAGCACGAGCTGTTGCGGAACGTCACGGTCCTCTCGCCTGAAGCCTGCCCGTTGTACACGGCTCACGTCATCAAGGGAGTGACGATTGGCCCAAGTCCGGCGTGGCTTCAGCAGCGCTTGTCAGCGGTTGGCGTACGCCCCATCAACAACGTCGTCGACGTCGGCAATTACGTGATGCTCGAGACCGGCCAGCCGTTGCATGCGTTTGATGCGCGGAAACTCGGCGGCAATGAGATCATCGTGCGTCCGGCGATGGACGGAGAAAAGATCACGACGCTCGACGGCAAAGAGCGCGTGCTCAACCGCCGCATGCTGGTCATCGCTGACGTGCAGAGGCCCGTCGTTATTGCGGGCGTCATGGGCGGTGAAACTTCCGGCGTCAGCGCCGACACGACCGATCTCGTGCTCGAGTGCGCCATCTTCCAGCGGCAGTCGGTCCGTTGGACGTCGCGCAAACTCGGACTTTCGTCCGATTCCTCCTACCGCTACGAACGCGGAGTCGATGCCCATTCCACGCTGGAAGCCGCGTGGCGCGCGATTGATCTCATCATCGAGACGGCGGGCGGCGAGGTGGTGTCGCCCGTCTTCAAGATCGGCGGCGAAGCGCCGTGGCAACGTGAGATCGTCGTTACACATGATTTCATCTGCGAAAAAATCGGGTTCGACATCCCGGCCGACGACATGCGTGCGGCGTTTGAAGCGCTCGAGCTCACCATCGTGCGGGAGGAGCCGACGGAAAAGCGCGGTCCAGCCTGGACCGTGAACGTCCCAAGCTGGCGCGATGATCTCGATCGTCCGATCGACCTCGTCGAAGAGGTGCTGCGACTCTACGGCACCGAGAAAATTCCACCTTCCGTTGTTCTCTCTCCCGGATTGCTCGCGGACGATGATCCCGTCGTACGCTTCAATCGCCGCGTCACCGATTATCTGGTCGGCCACGATTTTCACGAGTGCGTCAACTATACGCTGCGACCGGCGAAGGAAGTCACCACGTGGATCTCTCAAACGGCGGCCGCGGAACTCGCGCTCTCGAATCCGTTCGTCGAGGATCAATCGCATCTTCGCCCGACGTTGATCATCGGGCTGCTCGATGTCTTGAAACTGAATCAATCACGGGGCGTCGCGGTTTCTCGTCTGTGCGAAACGGGTCGCGTGTTTGTTGAGCACAATGGACAGAACCTCGAGTGTGCCGCCGTGGGCTTCGTCATCGCGGAGGATGCAGAGCGTCGGTGGCTGAAGCGTGAACCCGCCGATTTCTACACGGCGAAACATTACGTGATGGCGCTGGCGCAGGCGGCGGGAGTGGATCTCTCGCGCCAACCCCTGCTGCCGTTGGGCGGAGAGTACCATGGCTGGCAGGAAGGCCATTCCGTCTGCGCCGGTGATCTGGCGCATGGTTGGACCGCACGCTTCGGGCTGTTGAACCTCTCGATGGTTCGAGGGCGCGGCATCGAAGGTAAAGTTTACGCCGGCATTTTTGCGATCGTGCCGGAGAAGGTGAACGCGGACCCATTGCGTAAACGCTACAGCGACTTCAGCCTCTTCCCCACCGCCCTGCGCGACATCGCGCTCGTGGTGGATACCACGACCCGGGCTGATGAAGTGAGGAAGCAGCTGTTGAAAATCGCGCGCGCGGTGTTGGGGAATACCTTCACCGTCGAAAGCGTTCAGCCCTTCGATCTCTATCAAGGGACAGGACTGCCCGAAGGGAAAAAGAGCCTCGCGTTCTCCCTGGTGTTCCGGGCGTCCGATCGCACGTTGACCGACGATGAGGTGAACGTCGCGTTCACCAAGATCCAGGACGAACTCGCTCAGACCACGCCTTATTTGCTGAGGAAATAATCATGGCTGCACCGACCGACCTGAACATCGATCACGTGGCCAGGCTCGCTCGACTGGCGCTGACGCCGGAGGAGAAGGAAAAATTCGCGCAGCAGCTCGGGGACGTGCTTCACCATATCGAAGCTCTGGCGAAAGTGGATGTGAGCGCAGTCGAGCCAACGGCCCACGCGTTTCCGTTGTTCAACGTGTGGCAGGATGATGTCGTGCAACCAGGACTATCGGTGGAACGGGCACTGCAGAATGCTCCGGCGCAACGCGACAATATGATCGTCGTTCCGAAGGTTGTGGAATGAGCCAGGTACAGGCGGCGGATCGAGTGTAGCGAAAACCAGCTGCGTTCAACCCCGTGTTCCCCCCGGACGATCTTCAACCCACTGCTTCAATGTCGGAACTCCACTACCAATCCATCACGGAACTCGCGACGGCACTCGAAGCGAAGGCGCTTTCGTCCGTCGAGCTGACCCAGGCGGTGATCGCGCGTACCAAGGCCGTGGATGCGAGAGTGAGGGCGTTCAATTCCTTCGACGAGGCCGATGCGCTGGTGCAGGCGACGGCGTCGGACGCACGGCGTGCCGCCGGTCAGAGCAGCGGTGCCCTGGAAGGAATTCCGATTGGTTTCAAAGACGTCATCGCGGTCGATGGCCAGCCGCTCACGGCTTCCAGCAAGATGCTGGCGGAGTTCGTTTCGCCGTACGACGCGACCGTGACCACGAAGCTCAAACAAGCGGGGGCAGTCTGCTGGGGTCGGCTGAATCTCGATGAATTCGCGATGGGCTCTTCGACCGAGAACTCCGCTTTTGGTCCGACCAGCAATCCGTGGGATCTCACGCGCGTGCCAGGGGGTTCGTCGGGCGGCAGCGCGGCGGCTTTGGCTGCCGGAGAGGCGATCGCGACCCTCGGGTCTGATACCGGCGGATCGATCCGTCAGCCCGCGGCATTGTGCGGCGTGGTCGGTCTGAAGCCGACGTACGGTCTCATCTCGCGCTATGGTCTGATCGCCTTCGCTTCGTCGCTGGATCAGATGGGTCCCTTCACGCGCACCGTGGAAGACGCCGCGATCATGCTCGGCGCGATGGCGGGACACGACGAACGCGATTCGACGTCGTTCAAGGCGGAGATTCCGGATTATCGCGCTGAACTTGCGCAGCGGAAAGGCCCGTGGCGTTTGGGAATTCCGAAGGAGTACTTCGCGGAGGGACTCGATCCCGAGATCGGCGCGGCGGTCGAAAAGGCGGTCGCGTTCTACAAGGCCAGGGGTTGTGAAATTAAGGAAATCTCGCTGCCGAACACCCAGTATTGCCTCGATACGTACTATATCATCGCGACCGCGGAAGCGTCCTCCAACCTTGCGCGGTATGACGGAATTCGATACGGCCATCGTTCAACGGCCGCCCGGGACGTTGTTGATCTGTACTTTCAGTCGCGCGCGGAAGGATTTGGGGCCGAGGTGAAGCGCCGGATTATTTTGGGGACGTATGTGCTCTCGAGTGGGTACTACGACGCGTTTTATCTTCGGGCGCAGAAAGTGCGGACATTGATCCGCCAGGATTTCCTGAACGCGTACAAGGAAGTCGACGCACTGATCACTCCGACGTCGCCGATTCCGGCGTTCAAGATCGGCGAGAAGTCCGACCCGCTCGCGATGTACCTCTGCGACATCTACACGATTGGCGTAAACCTCGCCGGTCTGCCGGCGATCAGTGTGCCCTGCGGATTCACGGGGAGCGGTTTGCCCATCGGCATGCAACTGATCGGCCAACCCTTCCAGGAAGCCAGCCTCCTCGCGATCGCGCACGCGTACGAACGCGGTCACGACTGGTCGACGAAGTATCCGAAGCTCTGATTTTGCCACAGAGAACACGGAGCTCCGACACAGAGTTCACAGAGGACGAATCTATGGACTCGGAAACGAATCTCCTGACCGAACAAATCATCGGTGCAGCTATCGAAGTTCATCGTGAACTTGGACCTGGGCTGCTGGAGTCCGCTTATCAACGTGCTTTGGCGCACGAATTCCGCCTTCGCGGACTGATCTTTGCGGAACAGAAATTGTGCTCGATCACATACAAAGATCTTTTGATCGAGGATGCCTATCGCCTCGATTTTCTCGTTGGAGAGCGAGTAGTGGTGGAACTAAAAGCGATCGACGAGCTGCTCGGGGTGCATGACGCCCAAGTTCTCACCTATCTCCGATTTACCTCCTGTCGTATTGGCCTCCTTTTCAACTTTCGCTCCGCCATTCTGATCAAACACGGTTTTCGCCGTCTGGCTCTGTGATCTCTGTGTCTGAGCTCCGTGTCCTCAGTGGCCTAACTCTATTTCAAAAATGACCTACGAAGCTGTTATTGGTTTGGAAGTCCATGTGCAGATCAAGACGCGATCGAAGATGTTCACGCGTGTGCGTGCGGGTTACGGCTTCGAGCCGAATTCTCTGACCAATCCGGTCGTCCTCGCGTTGCCAGGGACGCTGCCCGTCATGAACAAGGCGGCGTTAGACGCGGTGATCAAAGCGGGTCTGATGCTGGGTTGCGAGATCGCGCCGATCTGCAAATGGGATCGCAAAAACTACTTTTATCCCGACTCGCCGAAGAACTATCAGATTTCTCAATACGACCAGCCGATCTGCCTCGGCGGATCGGTTGAGATCGAGCTGCCAGGAGCGGCGCGCAACGTGATGGGCGAGCACAAGAAAATCCCCCTCACGCGCATTCATCTCGAGGAGGATGTCGGCAAATTAAACCACGAGACATCCGATTCGCTCGTGGACTACAATCGCGCGGGGACTCCCCTCATGGAGATCGTGTCCGATCCGGCCATGCACACGGCCGAGGAAGCCTATGCGTACCTCACGTCGCTGCGCGCGACGATGATTTACGGCGGAATTTCCGACTGCGATATGGAGAAAGGGCAACTGCGCTGCGACGCGAACATCTCCATCCGTCCCGTCGGTGAAACGAGACTCGGGACCAAGGTTGAACTAAAAAATCTCAACTCGATTTCTTTCGTTCGCGACGGCATCGCCCACGAGATCAAACGCCAGCTCGCCGTGGTCGACCGCGGCGGCACGTTGGTTCAAGAGACCCGCGATTACGACGGCCAGACGGGAACATCGCAGTCATTGCGCTCGAAGGAAATGGCGCACGACTACCGCTATTTCCCTGATCCCGATTTGATGCCCGTGAAAGTGGACGAGGATTGGCGAATGCGCCTTCGCGCAGAATGTCCCGAGCTACCCTTCGACAAACAACGGCGGTTTTTGGAGCAGTATCAGGTCCCTTACACGATCACGTCGGTTTTGGTGTGGGACCGCGAGCTGAGTCATTATTTCGAAGAGGCAGCGAATCTGGTCGGCGCGGGGAAAGCACAGGCGGTTGCGAATTGGATGGTGAATGACCTCCTGCGAGAGTTGGGAACGGCGAAGCTTTCGCTCAGCGAGTCCAAGGTAAAACCGGCGCATCTGGCCGAGCTCGTGAAGCTGATCGATGCCGGCACGCTGCTCACCAACGCCGCGAAAGAGATGTTCGCCGACATGTTTGCCACAGGAGAAATGCCGTCCGTTGTTGTAGCCAGAAAAGGTCTGACCGCAGTCGCCACCGACTCCGGCGAACTCGAGCAGTGGTGCCGCGACGCCATCGCCGCCAACCCGAAGTC
>JBDSPT010000339.1:0-2507 GCA_039930205.1 Opitutus sp.
CGTTACTGGTACTTCTTCCGCCGCCGTCGTCAGGACTCGCTCTCCCTTGATTGCGCTCTGAGCGAAGACAGCGCCGCTACCTTCGCCGACCTGGTCGCCGATGTCGTGCAGGACCCGGCCCAGGAAACCGTCGCGACCGAATTCTCCACGCTGGTGGATCGCTGCATGGAACTCCTCGAGGCCCGTCACCGCGAGATCCTCACGCTGCGAAACGTGCTCAATCGTTCCTACGAAGAGATTGCCACGACGCTCGGCATCAATGTTGGCACCGTGAAGAGCCGCATTGCTCGCGCTCGTGAAAATCTTCGCACGCTGCTTGCCGAAGCCTGCCCGGAATTCGCTCCTGGCGCTGCACCCGGCGAATGGTTCCTCCCCTCGCGGGCCACGTATGGCCGTCCGCAGATTGCGTGCGCCTAAGCTTTGGTTTACTGACCTGTTAGACTAGCCCGATCTTGAAGGCCGTGCCGTTTTGAGCGGCACGGCCTTGTTTTTTGCGTCAACCGAGACTGACTCGGCGGGCGTGCTGCCACCGCTTCACATTTTCAAAGCGAATGCCCGTCACTTCATGCGACGCGCTTTGCTGATCGACGAGCCGGTGAACAGCATTGATTCAGTCGTCGCCCATCACGGGTACGTTCAGATCGACCCGATCAACGTCTGTGGCCGCATGCATGATCTCATCCTGCGCAACCGCGTGGTGGGGTATCGCGAAGGCGATCTCATGCGGCACCTGCATGGCGACGAAGGCATGCGTGAGCCAACAGAGCGGACCGCGTTTGAGCATCACATGCCCGACCGCACCAACATTCTGGTGGCATTTCCGCTGGAAGCCTGGCCGCACCTCCTGGCCGCGATGCGACACCGTTCGCGTTCCACCGGCGCGTGGTCAGGTCGATTGACGCCGCGAGAAAAAATTCTCGCGGAACACATCCTGGCTGAAATCTCCGGGCGAGGCGCGCTGTCGTCCGACGATATCGAGGACACACGCAAATCGAGGCGCGTGTGGGGAGCATCGACGCTCGCCAAGTCCACGCTGCAGAAATTGTTCTTTCATGGCCGCGTCCTCATCAGCCGACGCATCTCGCAACGCCGCGTGTATGACCTGCCCGAACGCGTGCTGCCGCATGCGATACTCGCGTCGCCCGTTCCCGCTGCCGATGATACCGCGCGATGGCTTGCGACCCTCAAGCTTCGACAACGCCGGCTGGTGACGTTGAAGCGGCAGGAGATTCGCGCAGTCGAAGATCTCGTGCAACCGGTCGTGCTCCGCGACTTGGACACTACTGATGCGCGCGTTCCGCTGTTCATCTTGAAGGAGGACGTCCCTCTGCTCGAAAAGGTGGTGAAGGATTCCGCCAAGCCGCCAGAGTCGGTTCACCTCCTGGCTCCGCTGGATCCGGTGATCTACGACCGCCGTGTCACGTCGCAGGTCTGGGATTTCGACTACACTTGGGAAGCGTACACCCCGCCGCACAAGCGCATCCGCGGCTACTACGCCCTGCCGATTCTCTCCGGACTCGAGATTGTCGGACACGTGGACGCCAAAGCTGATCGGCCAAATCGAAAGTTACTCGTCACCTCACGCCGCGTGAAGCGCGGCCACGGAATTGCTGGCACGATGAAAACCTTCTCGACCTGGCTTGGGCTCAAGTAGCTGCACGGCGGGCCGGTTGGTTCGAGTTAGAACGCTCGCGCGCTTTCCGCTGAGCGACGCGACAAAAATGCGTAACCCCAGGAATTGAACTCGGAGGTTACGGCCGTTCAGAATGACAAAGCGGGTGCTATCAGAATCGGCGAGGCAGCGAATCACCAATTTTCTCCGGACGACGTAACCGATCCCCTTCCCGGCATCGCTCCCTCCGATCTCTCTGTGCCTCCGTGTTCAAAACCTACCCGCTAGTCCACCCCGACCGAACGGCGAACAACCACGACAACGCACCGGATTTTTCGTGTATTTCCGCCGCCGGCCCGACTAATTCATTCGGCACATGTCTGTGGTCACGACCGATCTCCATTCGATCCTAAAACGCACCTTTGGCTACGGTGTGTTTCGTCCCCTTCAACAAGAGATAATCGAAGCGACGCTCGCGGGTCAGGATGTTTTTGCCCTATTGCCCACCGGCGGCGGCAAATCGCTATGCTTCCAACTTCCCGCGCTGAGCCGACCCGGCTTGACCGTCGTGGTTTCGCCGTTGATCGCGCTGATGAAGGATCAGGTCGACCAACTCCAGGCCAGCGGCGTGGCCGCCACGTTTCTCAACTCGACGCTCGGTGCAGACGAAGCGCGCAGCCGATTACGCGGCCTGCATCGCGGTGAGTTCAAGCTGCTCTACGTTGCCCCCGAACGGCTGATGCTCGATGGCTGGGTGGAGAACCTGAAGAATTGGAACGTCAACTGTCTGGCGATCGACGAAGCGCATTGCGTCTCTGAATGGGGCCACGATTTCATGACGGCCTACCTGAATCTCGGGCGTGCTGCCCGGGACTTCTGCACGTCGTCGAATCGT
>JBDSPT010000340.1:0-9188 GCA_039930205.1 Opitutus sp.
TATCGTCGATCACTTCGCGTCATTCCGAGTCCGTCCCGAATGGAAGACATGCGCTTCGCCATCGGCCATCAAGCGAGGTGAAGACTTCTGCGAAATGCTGGAGGGTAATGTCTCGCAGCTGCGCATCGTCGATGAGTGGAAACTTGGAAGAGGCTATTGTTGCTGGCCGCGCGCCCCTCACAACGAAGCCCATCGCATGTCCCGGAGAACCGAACGATCGCGCCGCGGTGGAGCAGCGACACAGAACCGGAGAATTCCCGGGAGATGCCAATTTGAAAATATCTCGGGTTCCGATACACTTCCTGATGAGCAAGGCGTTCCTCCGTGAAACGGATTTTGACGATCTTCCACCGCTGAGACCCACGACACTGTGTCTCCCGCCGGGCGTGAAGAATTACATCACGTCCGAGGGTGCCGACCGTCTGCGGTCTGAGTTGGACACGTTGAGCATGGAAACACGGCCTCCGATCGCCGCGAAGGCCTTGAACGATGCCGAACTTCGAAGAGAGTTACAGGCCATCGATCAGCGGATACGCCACCTCCAGGAGAGCTTGCGGAGCGCAGAAATCGTAACCCCGATCCCATCGAGCGACGTGGTTCGGTTTGGTTCGACCGTGAAGGTCCGCGACCGCACGGGAGAGGTGTCCCGCTACCGTTTCGTCGGCGTCGATGAGACCGACCTCGAGCGCGGCTGCGTCAGCTGGCGATCGCCGCTCGCTCGCGCTCTGCTCAACGCTCGAGCGGGAGACACCGTCGAGGTTACCACTCCCGCGGGTACGAAGCATTTGACCCTGATCAGCATCGAGTAGCGCGGGCCCGCATCCGGGCGCTCGTGGTGCGGGAATTCTCCCGTGAACTCACTGCTGTTCAGCCGGTCAGGGACACGACCGCATGAATGCGATTGTCGTGTATAATGAAAAATCGGGAGTGCCCGGCGATGTGGCAAGCAATCCGACTCCTGATGAGTTGCGTGATGCATTCGCCGGTTCCGGACTTGAGGTCGACGTTCGGGCCGCGAGCGGAAGCGGCATCGAAACCGCCTTGCGCCAGGCGGTCGGCGAAAAACCCAAGGTCCTCTTCGCCGGCGGCGGCGATGGCACGATCAGCACCGCCGCAGGACTGGTCGCAGGAACTGAGATCATCCTCGGAGTTCTCCCGCTCGGGACACTGAATCACTTCGCGCGTGATATCGGCATCCCCACGGGTTGGAGAGAGGCGGTTGCGGTACTGGCCCAAGCACCCGTCCAGCGGCTCGACGTCGCCGAAGTCAATGGCCGTGTGTTCATCAACAATTGCTCGATCGGCTCCTACGCCGATGCCGTCCGGCGGCGGGACAAGCTCCGGCGCGAGAAAGGTCACGGCAAATGGCGTGCGATGATCGCAGCGTCATGGGCTGTATTCCGGGAGCTGAGACGCTTGCGACTTCGCATCACGATGCCACGTGCAGAGCTCATCCTCCGGACGCCCTTCGTTCTAATCGGCAACAATCGCTACACGGGCAGCGTGCTCTCCTCGTCGCTTCGCCCCCGCTTGGATGAAGGGAAACTTTGGCTCTACACCACACGAGCTCATCGCTTCGGCGCGCTCTTCCGGTTGGTCTGGCAGTCCGTGACGCGCCGCATCGACTCAGCAGATGAGTTGGAAGTCCACGGCGATACCGAAGCGACCATTGTCAGCGTGCGCGGACCACTCCCCGTCGCTGCCGATGGCGAGCTCATCGACGTAAAACCGCCCTTGCACTTCAAGATTCGTCCGGGTGCTTTGCGCGTGCTCGTTCCGCCCGCCCGCACGGTCCCATGAGAACAATCGCCCACATCTCAGACCTTCACTTCGGCACAGTCATTCCCCAAGTCGCCGAAGGGTTGGTCCAGGATCTCGCCGAACTCGCTCCCTCGCTGGTCATCGTCAGCGGAGATCTCACCCAGCGAGCTCGCACGGGCCAGTTCGAGGCGGCAGCCAGTTACCTGGCGCGTCTTCCCCGGCCGCAGCTCGTTGTCCCGGGCAATCACGACGTTCCGCTTTTTGACGTGGCGCGGCGCTTCTTCAGTCCTCTCACCCGTTACCGCCGATACATTGAGAGTGATCTGAATCCAATTTATCAGGACAAAGAGTTGTTCGTGCTTGGACTCAACACCGCCCGGTCGCTTACCTGGCAGAGCGGACGGATCTCGGATGAACAGGTCGATTTCCTCCGCAGCCGACTCGACGTGGCCGGCTCGCGTACGAAGATTGTGGTGACGCACCACCCCTTCATCCCGCCACCCGACGGGGATGGAATTGAGCTGGTCGGACGAGCCAGCCGCGCGATACCCGCGATGGCAAAGCGCGACGTCGATTTGCTGCTTTCCGGCCACCTTCATCAAGGGTACGCGGGAGACATTCGCGCGCATTATCCCCTCGCTGCGCGATCAATCATCGCCGTCCAGGCCGGCACCGCGACGTCAGGTCGCACGCGCAACGAGCCCAACGCCTACAATCTCATCACCATTGATTCGACCCGGATCACCATCACGGTGCGTGCGTGGTCGGGCGAACAGTTCAAGCCACTGCACGTGACTGCTTACGCCCGGACTCCCGCTGGTTGGGCGGCGGAAACGCTTTCGCCTGGCGCAATCGGAAAGTAAAACAGCGATCGTCAGGGCGAAGGCACCTTTTGCGTGTCTCAAGGCCATGCACGAACAACCGGTTGCGATCACCAACAAGATAAAGCTGAAGCATTTCGACCCCGGATACTTGGGCGGGTTGGACAAAGACAAGACCAAGAAAACGAACGACGAACTCGCTCACCGGATTGGCGAACTTCAAGAGCTGCTCTACGCGAACCAAAACCATTCCGTCGTGCTCCTGTTTCAAGGCATGGACGCGAGTGGCAAGGACGGCTCGGTTCGTCGCGTCCTTGAGCAAGTAAATCCCGCCGGTGTCGAGGTGGCGAATTTCAAAGTTCCTTCGGAGGAAGAGCGAGCTCACGACTACTTGTGGCGCGTGCACCAGGCCGTCCCTCGCTACGGCAACATCGGAGTTTTCAACCGTTCCCACTACGAGGCAGTTCTCGTCGAGCGGGTGCGTGAAATTGTGCCGCGTAAAGTGTGGTCGCAGCGGTACGAGCAGATTGTCGCCTGGGAAAAGATGCTCGCCGAAAATCGCGTCGTGCTGCTGAAATTCTTCCTTCATCTCAGCCGGGAAGAACAAGCCGAACGGTTTCGCGCCCGGCTGGACGATCCTCGGAAAAACTGGAAGTTCTCCGCGGCGGATCTCCAGGTGAGGAAGGAATGGGATAAGTACCAGTCCGCATACGAGGACATGATCAATCGCACGAGTCACCATGACGCTCGCTGGCACATCGTTCCGGCCGACCACAATTGGTCCCGGGATCACACCGTCGCCTCGGTGGTCGTGACGGCGATGGAGGCACTGCACTTGAAATGGCCAAAGCCAAAGTCCGACCTGTCGCGGATTCGAATCCGGTGACTCACAACGTGGCTGGCGGGATTCGTCCTGCGGACAAACCGGGCGGCGCCAGGCGAAACGATTTCCACGAATTTCGACTCAGAGTTCCAGACGGGTAATCGGCGTACTCGTATCAGGAACGATACATTGCCCGAAGCTACGCGCCAGGCCGAGAAATCCGAATCAACCTCCCGGGATGCGCGTGGCGAGGAGTGCGCCAACGTGTCCGAAAATCACCTACGTCTGATCGGTGGCGCGATCGGTCGTACCGTCGATATGCCCGCAGGTCCTTCCGGCAAAATTGTGGACGAACTTCTGCGCCGGCGAGTCCGCTGCTCGGGCAGACAGCCAGAATCCGGCCCTGCGAGCCAGCAGTCCGGAGCTTGAGCTCGGCGGCGATGCCGCCAGGGTCAGCGCATGCCGCCCTCACCGTCCCAGGATCCGCTGCATGGCCTGACGCTCGAACGCATTCTCACTGAGCTCGTCGCGAAGTATGGCTGGGTGCGGCTCGGCGATCGGGTGCCGGTGCGGTGCTTCCTCTTCGATCCCTCGATTAAGTCGAGCCTCACCTTTTTGCGAAAAACTCCATGGGCTCGCACGAAAGTGGAAGAAATCTACCTGCAGTGGAAACGCGACGAGCCGTCGACGAGTTGACCGATACACCAAAAAAGTAGCTACGCTCGTCAGAGCGTGGATCTTTGACCTCAGGACGTGCCAGTCCACGCCGACACGGGCGCTACACCATTTCTGAATGTGCTCTGGCGCTAGCTCCCGATTCAATTCCCGGGCCGGTACGATCTTTTGGCGCGCAGGCGGCGAGAGCGAATGCCGAGCTACGCAGAGCAGCCGCGACAGATCGAGCGATGACACAGGTCAGGCGAGTCACTTGGCAAGATGTCACCGAAACCTCTCTGCCAGATTCAATTTCTGAACTCTGGGATCAAAGAGTACCACGTCGGACCCACCCCCGCTGCTCGCCCCGGCGAACCTCGAGCGAGAACGCACGAGTGCACCGGCCACCGCTCACTTTTTCTTTGGGATCGAAACCAACGAAATACCTTCCGGCCGGATCTGGATTTTTCGGTCGCGGTAGAGAGCGCCGATCGCCTGCTTGAAGGCTTTTTTGCTCGCGCCAAAGACCGCCCGGATGTCTTCAGGCGTACTGTTATCGTGATACGGCAGCTCACCACCGCTGTCCTTGAGTGCTTCCAGGATTTGATCGGTGAGCGGTGCGATCCTGCGGTAACCCGCGCGATCGAGCGCGACGTCGATCTTGCCGTCGGTCCGGACGGACCGAATGAAGCCGTCGAGTGGCTGGCCGACCGTTAGCGGTCCGGACAGATCCGTACGATAAAGCAATCCACGATGTGCATGCTCCACGATCACATTGTAACCAAGAGGCGACTCATCGATGACCAGCAGCTTCACTTCCTTACCCTCACCGTAGGTTGGCGGCGCCAGATCGAGGTAACGATTCAATCGCGAACTCGCGATGATCCGGTCAGTTTTTTCGTCGAGCGCGACACGGACGACAATCCACGCACCCGCCTCCAGTGGTGCTGTCTGCTCGCGAATGGGCAGCAGCAAATCTTTTTCCAAGCCCCAATCGAGGAACACGCCGATACGCGGGTTCACGCTTATCACACGCAGCAACCCGAATTCTCCGACCATCGCATGCGGCGCTTCCGTCGTCGCCACGAGCCGGTCCTCAGAATCTCGGTACACGAACACATCCATCACACCGCCCGGAACGACTCCTTTCGGAATATAGCGGCCCGGAAGCAAAATTTCACCGTGAGTTCCACCGTCCAGGTAATACCCGGGCGGAGCGGATCTCAGAACGGGAAGCTGGTTGCGTTTGCCGATGAGCGCCATTCGAGGAACGTGACCTCAACTCCAAAGGATGCATAGCGAATTCGAGTGATCGGCGACAGGCGAACGCGAGCCGCCCCTCGCGAGCAAAGGTCGCTTCAACTCCACTCATTTTCCTGCCGATCTGTGGCGGGTTCCTCGCAAAGTGACCCCTCTCGGTGAAGACCAGCGGATCGATGCCAAGGCGACGCGCGGTCTTCTCCGGATCACAAACAGATCGGCGAAGCAGCCCGGCATCGCCCCCGGACCACTCACCCGTCGATGCTCGGAACGTTACTTTATCGAGCGAAGCGCGCGGGGCTGATCAGAGTTCGCGGTGTCCTGCGCCGGCTTGTCGAGACTCGCGAGGAATGCGACCACGTCTCGCAGCTCTGCTTTCGTCATCACTGCGCCATAGATCTCAGGCATCGAAGAAGGCGCGCCTTCGCGGCGAACGATGTCCGATTTTTTCACGTCGACAACTTTGCCGTCCGCGTTGCGCAACGAAAGTACGTCCGCTGTTTCGCCAGCCACCACCCCACCGACCGCCGCGCCGGATTTCAGAGTGGCCACGATGCTGTCAAATCCCGGAGCGATCTTCGCGTTCGGCTTCACCACCGATTCCAGCAAGTAGGCACGATCGTGACGCGCACCAATCATCGCGAGATTGGGACCGGCATCTCCGCCGCCGTTTCCAAAACTGTGACAACGAACGCATGCCATGACCGGCTGTGAATAAAAGATGCGCGACCCTTTCTTCGCATCGCCGCCCTCAAGGGAAACCAAATAGGGCGCGAGTGGATTAGAGTTCGCGGCCAGTGACTTTTCGCGTGCGGCCAACGCTTGTTGAACCGCGGGATCGGTCCGCTTAGCGGCAGCCTCGAGCAATTCGAGCTGAGCGCCGGGAGCCACTTCTCCCGCTTCGAGCTTCTTGAGTTGCGCCGCCAGCAGAGTATCGGCGATCGGTAGCTTGAACTTCGCCAGCGCACGATAGGCCGCGCGTTGTTCATCGGAGTTCCCGTCCTTGATCTGTTTTGCCAGTAAAGGGGCTACCGATTCAGGCGAGATCCGCGCTGCGATCGGCATTGCCGCGAGACGTAGCTGCGACGAGTTGGACTGACCCGCAAGTGTCACGAGATCAGCGAGGGCGGGATCATCACTTTTATCGAGTGCGTTCAACGCCGCTGCACGAGTCGCTCCCGGCTGCTTCCCGTCGCGAATGATCGACGCCAACGTCTTGGACGCGTCACTGCCACCGAAGCTTTCCAGAGCGTTCAGCGCCGCGACTTGGACAGATTCCGGAGTGCCCACTTCCAGCAGCTTCGGCAATGCCGCTGCAATCGCGCTGCGAGGAACCGTGACGTCCCGGGTTGAATTCGCCAGGGGACGGAAGACGCCAACCACGCGGTCACGCGCAGGCGGTTTCGGCCAAGTCGCGAGTTGAGTGATCGCCTCTGCGCGCAGCTTCTCCGGAGCGTCGGCGTTTGCCGCGTACGCGGCGAGAGCGGCGGCATCTTCGTTGCGACCAAGACGGAAGCGCGCGTTCAACACACGAATTACCACCGCTTCGTCCGTGCTCGATTGAATTGAAAGTGCTGCTAACGCGGGCAGCGCGTCTTGAATCGGTGTGTCGTTGATCGCGAGAGCTGCTTCGCGCACGATGAGGCGATCAGCGTCCTTCAAAAAGCGGGCTGCCTCAGCGCTGCCGAGGCGGCGGTAAGCGAGCAACACGCCAAGCCGAACGGCGCGCGATTGATCAGAGGATGCCTTCGCAAGCGCGTCCAAGTTGTGAGCTCCCACCAGTCCCATCACCAGCGCGTGGCGAACGTAGTTATCCGAGTCGTCGTTCACGCGAAGCGCATCGATCAAAGCCGACGCCGCATTCGCCTGCTTCAACTTACCGAGTCCCTGCGCGGCAAAGAATTTCACCCGGTTGTTGTCGTCCTTCAGTGCCGCCATGAGCCCCGGAGCAATGTCGGTCGCGCCGTTATCCGCCAGAATCTTGATGGCCTGCGCGCGGACTTCGGCGTCCTGATCGGTCAGGAGTCCACGCAGCGGGGTTAGAGCAGCAGGAACGGATTTCGTCGCAATCTGGCCCAGTCCCCAAATCGCATGGCGACGGGCAAACGGCTGCGTTGCTGATTTTGCGACATCGGTGAGAACTGGAATCGAAGCGGCACCGCGTTCTGCCAGCGTGTACTGCGACTCGAGCCGAACGCGCCAATCGGCATGGCCGAGCAACTTGGCGAGATCCGCCGGTGATTTCTTGGTGTAGTCAGATCCAATCAGTTCTTTCGTTTCGCGGACGATCGGATCGTTGACGTGCGCAGGATCAGAAATCGCGTAGATGCGACCGCGCTTCGACTTCGGCCAGCCTTCGGCCCAGTCCGAGTAGTAAAGACGACCATCGGGACCAAACTTCACATCGGTCGGAAGGGAGAACGTGAGGAACGGTTTCGCATCCGCGATGCTGTAGGTCGCACCATTCGGCTTCACCTTGTAGTCGTAGATCGCGCTGCGGGGGATACTGCCTTTGAAATGCGTGATGAAGATCGATCCGCCATATGAGGCGTTCAGACCGGTGCCGGGATAGTAAGCGATACCAGATGGGCCATCCTCGATATTGCAGATCGGCGGAATCAGGAACGCCGCCTGCTCGGCATGCCGGGGATGCCACATTTTCTCCGCGTTCCACGGACCAGCATTGCCCATCGGCGCGTGCTGATAACCGATGCGCCATCCACTGTCGCCGTTCTCGACGACGTGCACGAGCCGCTCTTCGTCGCCTTGGTCAGAGTCGTTATCCCCCGTGAAAAGATCTCCATTTTCCGTGAACAGTAAGCTCTGCGGATTGCGGAGACCGGTCGCGAAAATCTCGAGCTTCGTGCCGTCAGGATTGCAGCGAAACACAGAGCCCGTATCCGGAGCGTCGATCATGCCCCCTTCTTTGGTCGGGACGTGCGCACCGCGATCGCCGACGGAAAAGTAAATCTTGCCGTCGGGTCCAAACACCAGCCCGTGCAGATCGTGACCGGTGAAGTTGAACCGCACCCCGTAACCCCGGCTGAGCTCCTGACGCTTTTCAGCCTTATCCTTGCCGGTAAATTTCCAGAGGCTCGGGATGTTCGTGAAATAAACTTCGCCACGGCGAGCGAGCACGCCCGACGCAATTCCGTCCAGGTCGCTGTTGAAACCGGTGGCATAGACAAACGATTTGTCCGCCACTCCGTCACCATCGCTATCTTCGAGCAGGCGAACCTGCTCCGTTTCGAGTGACAGCTCTTTTACGGCACTGTCGCCCATTCTGCGAGCAATCATCTTGGTCCGGTCCTCAATCGTGCGGCAGGCAAGATCGTCTTCGAGCATCCAGAGATAATCACGAATATCCAAAACGCTGCTGCGGTAACGGTACGTTTCAGCGACGAAGATCCGGCCCTTCTCGTCAAAATTGAAGGCGACCGGATTGGCCAGCATCGGCTCCGCGGCCCAGAGCGACGCTTTTAACCCAACTGGAAGCTTCATCCGCTCGAGTGCTTGAGTGCCTTCGTTTGAGGCCGGAAACACTTCCGGCTCAGCCTGCCGTGTCCCCGGATCCTTCAAACCGTGAGCAGCGTTGGCGGCGTCTTCGTCGACTTCAATTTCGACGGCGCGAACGCTGAGTGAAAGACACGAGAGGAGGGCCAGCAGACGGAGCTTCGTGGGTAACGACATGAGAGTGGGTGAACCTAGATTAACGCACGGGAGGCGCAAGAGTCGCGTGCGGAAACGTCTTTTTTTTCGAAACACTTCTTAGAGCGGTTTAAACAAAACTGTAGCCGAGTTCCTGTCATTGCGAGAAGCGCAGCGACGAAGCAATCCAGCTGGATCGCCACGGCGCGCTTCGCGCACCT